>NZ_JABUEX010000011.1:0-67022 GCF_013314835.1 Syntrophothermus sp. | reverse complement strand
AGCGATGGACCTCCAAGGTCTATAATGACTTCAGACCGCATCAAAGCCTGGGATACATAAGCCCCACCCAGTTCTTACAACAACACTGCGCTAGTCCATAGTGTCTCACATGTGTTGAACTAGTACAATAGCTTGACTTAAGAAATTTAATGGCTATATAATTAAATTGCTTGTATATGTCCGGGTTTCTCGAGCTTTATAAAACTGAATAGATACCAAAGTCTGGGGGCGGTTAGATGAGCTTACTTGCCTACAAGAGGTGCGACGTAGCTTATGACGATCTATCCGATGAAGAAATAGTGGAACTTGCCCAGGAAGGCGAGCAGTTGGCTACTGAGTACTTGGTGGACAAGTATAAGAACTTCGTCAGGGCCAAGGCTAGGTCGTATTTTCTCATCGGAGCGGACAAGGAAGACATCATCCAGGAGGGGATGATCGGACTATTCAAGGCTATTCGAGATTATAAAGGTGATAAGCTTACCTCTTTTAGGGCTTTCGCAGAACTGTGTATAACCAGGCAGATTATCACTGCTATAAAGACCGCTACGCGGCAGAAGCACATTCCGCTCAATTCATACGTTTCATTGAACAAACCTATCTATGACGATGAATCGGATCGGACTTTGATGGATATCCTGGCAACTACTCGCATAACTAACCCGGAAGATATCGTAATAAGTAGGGAAGAATTTGTCTGTATCGAACAGAAGATGGGAGAAATACTGAGTTCGCTTGAATGGAAGGTCTTGATGGCCTACTTGGAAGGCAAGTCGTATCAAGAGATCGCCCTGGATCTCAAGCGGCACGTTAAGTCTATAGATAACGCTTTGCAGAGGGTTAAACGGAAATTAGAAAAGTTTTTGGAAGACAGAGAAGAAATGGAATCCTGAAAAATGCGGCGAGTTATATTCTTGACTAACCGAAAGAATGCCGTATAATATAAATGCTGAGCCGAGCTAGCTCAATGGTAGAGCAGCTGATTTGTAATCAGCAGGTTGCGGGTTCGAGTCCTGTGCTCGGCTCCAACCAGCAAAAAATGGAGGGATACCCAAGCGGCCAAAGGGGGCAGACTGTAAATCTGTTGGCACAGCCTTCGCTGGTTCGAATCCAGCTCCCTCCACCATCTGTTACAACCGAGTACTGCGCGGTTCGGAGAAAGATCAAATAAATCTTGAGATGGTCTAGCCATTGAGGCGGTCTCATCAACGTCGCGGGGTGGAGCAGCAGGTAGCTCGTCGGGCTCATAACCCGAAGGTTGCTGGTTCAAATCCAGCCCCCGCAACCAACGTGCCCATATAGCTCAGGAGGCAGAGCGTATCCTTGGTAAGGATAAGGTCACCGGTTCGAATCCGGTTATGGGCTCCATTTCATGTCTACGAATAGAGTCGTGGCGGTGTAGCTCAGCTGGCTAGAGCATGCGGTTCATACCCGCAGTGTCCGGGGTTCGAGTCCCTGCACCGCTACCAAAGCAATCAGGGAAGTGGGATAACTCACTTCCTTTATTTTATATCGTCGCTTGGTCATGACTTACTTGATCGACGTGTTCCGTGGGATAGACCGGTAAGGTGATTGATGGCTGAGAGTTTAGACGGTTGTCGGGTCAAGGTTGACAGTGATTTTGGCTTATGCTACAGTAGGATAGGCAATTTGCGATTAGGGGGTGCAGTAATGCGCGTAGGAATAACCTTAGCCTGCAGTCAGTGCAAACAACGCAACTATGTCACTACCAAGGATAAGAGAAAACATCCGGAGAAGATGGAGATACGAAAGTATTGCAGGTTCTGTAATACCCATACCCTACACAAAGAGACGAAGTAGGGCAGGTATCTCGCGGTAACAGTAAATAATTGAAGGTGTGAATACATGGTGGCTGGAGTGAAGAAGCAAGAGCAGTCCTCTCTCATGGTTCGCTGGGGGTACGTAAGGGATTACCTTAGGGGGGTTTATAACGAGCTGAAAAACGTCCATTGGCCGAACCGTAACCAGTTAGTGGCTTACACGGCAGTGGTTTTGATCTCAGTGGCTTTGGTGGCAGTAATCATATGGGCCTTTGATTTCTTATTATCCTATTTGTTGGAACTGCTTTTTAACGCTGTTCAGTAGGAGTGGTGGAGGAGGTGTCCCTTATATCCTTGGACGAGGAAAAGGAATCTAGGAATGTTGAGGTAGGGACAGACAATCCGGAAAGGCGCTGGTATGTAGTACATACCTATTCCGGTTACGAGAACAAGGTCAAGGCGAACCTCGAGAAGAGAGTAGCTTCGATGAACATGGAAAACCAGATTTTCCAGGTATTGATTCCGGAAGAGGACGAGGTCGAATACAAAGGCGGGCAGAAGAAAGTCACTAAGAAGCGCATCTTTCCGGGGTACGTTTTGGTTGAAATGATAATGACTGATGATTCTTGGGTCACGGTCAGGCATACTCCAGGAGTCACTGGATTTGTAGGCAGCGGGACCAAACCTATTCCTTTGCAGCCGCACGAGGTTCAAAAGATACTTAAGCACATGGGCATGTTGGAAACCAAGCCTAAAATCGATGTTGAAGTAGGGGAATACGTGCGGGTTAAAAGCGGTCCGTTTGAAAACTTCGAAGGCATGGTTAAGGAGATTCTGGCTGATCGGGGGAAGCTGAGGGTAAACATTTCGATGTTTGGCCGTGAGACCCCGGTGGAGTTAGATTACGAGCAGGTAGAGAAACTGTGACTTCCAGTAATTAGTATTGTGATTAGTTTTGATTCGAGGAGGTGTAGAGATGGCAAGAAAGGTTATAGGAATAGTCAAACTACAGATTCCGGCCGGGAAAGCTACGCCGGCTCCCCCTGTTGGTCCAGCTTTGGGTCAGTACGGCGTTAACATAATGGCTTTCTGCAAGGATTACAATGCTAGGACGGCCAACCAGACCGGGTTTATCATTCCGGTAGAGATTACGGTTTACGATGACCGTTCTTTTACGTTCGTCCTGAAGTCACCCCCGGCCTCGGATCTTCTGAAAAAGGCAGCTGGCATTGAGAAGGGTTCTGGGGTACCTAACCGAAACAAGGTAGCGAAGATAAGCCGGGCCAAAGTCAGAGAGATCGCCGAGCAGAAGATGCAGGACCTAAATGCCTGTGACTTGGAGGCCGCGATGAGGATGATTGAGGGAACAGCCCGTAGCATGGGAATCACCATCGAATAAGAGACCAGTGGGAGGACGTAAGTCCGAGACTACCACGAGGAGGTTTGTCCACAATGAAGAGAGGAAAGAAGTATTTGGAAGCTCTAAAGAAAATCGATCGCAATCGGCTTTATGAGCCAGGTGAAGCCCTGCAGCTGGTTAAGGAGCTGGCTAGTGCCAAGTTCGACGAGACGGTGGAGCTGTCGGTTAGGCTGGGGGTTGATCCTCGCCACGCTGATCAGCAAGTTCGGGGTACAGTTGGACTTCCGCACGGCACCGGAAAGACGAGGAGGGTATTGGTGTTTGCCAAAGGCGAAAAGGTGAAGGAAGCGGAAGAAGCAGGAGCTGATGTAGTGGGAGGAGAAGAACTGGCGGAGAAAATACGAGGAGGGTGGCTTGACTTTGACGTGGCCGTGGCTACTCCTGACATGATGGGGGTAGTTGGTAAGCTGGGTAAGATTCTCGGCCCTCGCGGGCTTATGCCGAATCCGAAGTCAGGTACGGTCACCTTTGACATAGCCCGGACTGTTAAGGAACTCAAGGCCGGGAGAATCGAATTCAGGGTGGATAAGACAGCTATCGTTCACGGTCCTATTGGTAAGGTCTCTTTCGATCTTGATAAACTGGAAGAAAACTTCGGTGCGTTTGTAGAAGCACTGATCAAGGCCAAACCGCCGGCTGCTAAAGGACAGTATTTGCGCTCCATAGCTGTTTCATCGACCATGGGCCCTGGCATTAAGATAAACCCTGTCAGTGTTATGCAAAAGGCCAGGTAACTTTCTCGAAGTTTTTGATTTGTGTAAATCCGAACTAATTTGTGTCCATCGATGGTTATTAATCTGCCACGAAAACATGCCACAGATGAACACAGATGGTCTTATGACCGAAAATCTTTCATCATTGTTAAAACGACCAGGTTTTTATTCTCTAGCGGTGACACCTGGAGGTGTCATGGGGGTCTGCATCTCATTCCTGTAACAGGGCACAATTAAATACCTGATTGACCGTAGACAGTGGGTGGCTTTTGGAGCCTTAATAGTTTGGCCCACCGAGGTCAGAGGGAAATAGGTTCAAACAGCCGGTAACCTCTGCGTCTTGGTGTCTGCGGAGGTTTTGTTTTTTTGTATGCACAGGCAAAAGGGGGTGAAAGTCGAATGCCAGATATCGAAGCCAAGAGACAGGTAGTTGACGATCTCAAGAACAGGTTTTCCAGGTCAACAGTGGCCATATTCACTGACTATCGCGGGTTAACAGTGGCTGAGATGACTGAACTACGGAACCGCCTAAGAAAAGCCGGCGTAGAGCTGAAGGTAGTCAAAAACACATTGGCCAGATTTGCTCTGCGGGAATGTGGTCTGGAAGAAGTCGAGCCTCACCTAGAGGGGCCAAACGCGGTAGTTTTCGGGTACGAGGATCCGGTCGAGCCGGCCAAAATCGTCAACGATTTCATCAAGGAGTTTAAGAAATTAGAGGTCAAAGCCGGTATACTGGACCGTAGGGTCATCAAGGCGAAGGAGATCGAGTCACTAGCTGCTCTGCCTCCCAAGGAGGTTATCATCGCCATGGTTCTAGGCGGACTTCAAGGCCCGGTACGTGGCCTGGTTTATGTATTGAACGCCAATTTGTCCGGGTTGGCTCGGGCAATAAACGCTATCAAGGAGAAAAGAGAAGCATCGTAAGCTTAAAGAATTATTAGCATAGGAGGATGAGAAAATGAGTAGGGTGCAAGAGGTAATTGAAATTATTAAGAACATGACGGTTCTGGAGCTTTCTGAGTTGGTGAAAGCTTTGGAAGAAGAGTTCGGAGTAAGTGCGGCTGCTCCAGTAGCGGTAGCGGCGGGCCCTGCAGTTGCGGCTGCTCCGGCGGAAGCGGAAGAGGAGCAGACTGAATTCGACGTGATACTTACCAGTTCCGGCGACAAAAAGGTTAATGTAATC
This sequence comes from Syntrophothermus sp., assembly GCF_013314835.1. NCBI lineage: Bacteria > Bacillati > Bacillota > Clostridia > Eubacteriales > Syntrophomonadaceae > Syntrophothermus > Syntrophothermus sp. The sequence goes on along the minus strand of NZ_JABUEX010000011.1, from coordinate 61,928 downwards.
AAGGTTGTGCGCGAACTAACCGGACTGGGGTTGAAAGAATCCAAGGCTCTAGTAGACGAAGCTCCGAAGCCGATAAAGGAAAAGGTTTCAAAGGAGGAAGCAGAAGCCATCAAAGCTAAAATTGAGGAAGCCGGAGGAACGGTTGAGATCAAGTAGATATTAAAGGACTGACGGCGCCAAGATTAAGAAGTACCGTAGAATTGCTAGCCAGACCCCCATAACACCAAGGTGTGATGGGGGTCTGTGTCAATGAATAGCTTGTATTAGGAACCAGTTAGAATCCGGTCACAGCTAGGGTTTTTGGGAATGCTTTTTGTTAGATTCTTTCTGGAGGGATCGAATTGACGGGTAGGTATCTTATTTTTATTGGACTGTGCTTGGTAGGGGCATTGTTGTTTACTGTGCTTTTTTTCCTCAAACAACTGCGAAAAACGGAGCGTCTGATTGAAGAATTGGAGTCAGGTGAACTGGAGGAAGAAGAGGAGAAAGAGAACATCAATTCTTTACATTACTAGATGTTGGTATCTTCGCTTTGCCCGTCGAGTTTCTGCAACTTTGTTGTTTAGAAATCTTGACTCCAGGTGGTACATATGGTAACATTAACAATTGCCATTCGTAGGAGTTAACTGCAAGTTTCTGTGTGCGCTGGGAAATGGAAAGCAGTTAAATCAGCTAATAGACGAGACAGGTTCGAAGAAGCGAGGTTAGTTTGCAGACCTTGCTTTTAACTCTTTTAGGAATACAACGACGAGGGGTGAAGTCCGTAAATGGAAAGGGCAGTAAAATACGGCCGCCGCGAACGCGTCAGTTATTCATCTATCCAGGAGGTCATGGAACTCCCTGATTTGATTGAGGTCCAGAAAAAATCATACCAGTGGTTTTTAGAGACGGGGTTGCGGGAGGCTTTGCAAGAGGTCTTCCCTATAGAGGATTTCACCGGTAATTTACAACTTGATTTCATCGACTACACTCTTGGCGAGCCCAAATACGAAGTGCAGGAATGCAGAGAAAGGGACGTAAGTTATCAGGCGCCCTTGAAGCTCCGGGTACGGTTAACCGACAAAGAGAACGGCGAAATCAGGGAATCGGAAGTCTATATGGGAGATCTTCCTATTATGACGGACAAAGGGACGTTTATTATTAACGGTGCGGAACGGGTAGTCGTCAGCCAGCTTGTTAAGTCTCCTGGGGTGTATTTCAACGATCGGGTAGATATCACTGGAAAAACGTTGTACGGGGCAACCATTATTCCTAATCGCGGGGCCTGGTTTGAGCTGGAAATGGACAGCTCCGGAGCAGTCTATACCAGGATTGATAAGACGCGGAAAATACCCGTTACCGTGCTTTTGCGGGCGTTAGGGTATCCCACCAACGAAGATATACTCGCTTTGTTCAACAACGACGAGACGATAATTAAGACTTTGGAAAAAGACACCACCACTAACCGGGAAGAAGCTTTGATCGAGTTTTATCGCCGGCTGCGACCCGGTGAATTGGCTACCGTCGACGGTGCCGAACAGCTGCTTCACAATCTTTTCTTTGATCCGCGTCGCTACGACTTGGCCGCGGTCGGTAGGTACAAGATTAACAGGAAACTAAACCTCGATACTCCTGACGACATCAGGTGTCTACAACCGCGGGACATTATCGCTACTATCAGTTACTTATTGGGCCTAGTTCGGGGTGAAGGCAAGACCGACATTATCGACCATTTAGGGAACAGGCGTTTGCGCTCGGTTGGGGAACTTCTTCAGAACCAGTTTCGAACTGGATTGGTCCGGATGGAAAGGGTAGTCAAGGAAAGGATGTCAATTCACGACGTGGAGGCACTTACTCCGCAGGTTCTCATCAACATCAGACCGATTACCGCAGTAGTCAAAGAATTCTTTGGTAGCTCCCAGTTATCTCAATTCATGGACCAGACTAATCCTTTAGCCGAGCTTACCCACAAGCGAAGGCTCAGCGCATTGGGGCCAGGAGGTCTGACCAGGGAACGGGCCGGTTTCCAGGTCAGAGACGTGCACCATTCTCACTATGGCCGCATTTGTCCGATTGAGACGCCTGAAGGTCCCAATATAGGCCTAATAGGGTCTTTGTCCACTTATGCGCGGGTAAACCGTTTTGGTTTCATTGAGACGCCTTACCGCAAAGTGGACAAGGAGAAACACAGGGTAACTGACGAGATACACTACCTGTCTGCTAGCGAGGAAGAAGAATACATCATAGCTCAAGCCAACTCACCGGTTGATTCCGAAGGGTATTTCCTGACCGACAGGGTTATCGCCCGGTACGGTTCTGAGATCATAGAGGTCGGAGTGGAGAGAGTAGATTACATGGACGTTTCTCCCAAGCAAGTATTCAGTGTAGCCACTTCTCTTATCCCATTCTTAGAGCACGACGATGCTAATCGGGCTTTGATGGGCGCTAACATGCAAAGGCAGGCGGTGCCTCTTATCCGTACTGAGGCTCCCGTAGTCGGTACTGGATTAGAGTATAGAGCGGCGAAAGACTCGGGAGCGGTTGTGGTCGCCAAGAAAGGAGGCACAGTTAAAAAGGTATCGGCCAATTTCATACAGATATTGAATGATGACGGCGAGGTCGATACTTACCATCTTCTCAAGTTTATCCGTTCTAATCACGGTACCTGCATCAATCAGCGGCCTATAGTATCGGCAGGGCAAAGGGTTGAAGCGGATGAAATAATCGCCGATGGACCGGCAACAGACCAGGGCGAGCTGGCTTTGGGACGAAACGTGATGGTGGCGTTTATGCCCTGGGAAGGCTACAATTTCGAGGATGCTATCCTGATTTCAGAGAAACTAGTAATGGAAGATGTTTTTACCTCTATCCACATTGAAGAGTACGAGTGTGAAGCCCGAGACACCAAGCTAGGGCCGGAAGAGATAACTCGTGACATACCAAATGTCTCTGAGGATATGTTGAAAAACCTTGATGAAAGAGGCGTTATCCGGGTCGGAGCAGAGGTAAGGGCAGATGATATTCTGGTAGGAAAAGTCACTCCTAAAGGAGAAACCGAGCTTACCCCAGAAGAGAGACTGCTTCGGGCGATTTTTGGCGAAAAAGCGCGCGAAGTCAGAGATTCTTCCTTGCGAGTACCGCACGGGGAGTCTGGCAAAGTAGTTGATGTCAAGGTTTTTTCACGTGAAGCTGGAGATGAATTGGCTCCAGGAGTGAATCAACTGGTCAGGGTGTACGTAGCGCAGAAACGTAAGATATCCGAAGGTGACAAGATGGCGGGGCGTCACGGTAACAAGGGTGTCATTTCTCGGATATTGCCCGTAGAAGACATGCCTTACTTGCCTGACGGGACTCCGGTAGAGATAGTGCTGAACCCTTTGGGCGTGCCTTCGCGTATGAACATCGGTCAGGTACTTGAGTGTCACCTGGGATTGGTAGCCAAGACCTTAGGCTTTAATGTGGCCAGCCCAGTATTTGACGGGGCAACAGAGGAGCTTATTTTTAGGAAGTTCGTGGAGGCCGGTTTACCTCCCGAAGGAAAGGCTCAACTTTACGATGGAAGGACAGGGGAACCGTTTGATAACAAGGTTACGGTCGGGTATGTTTACATGATGAAACTGGCTCACCTGGTCGATGACAAGATTCACGCTCGCTCAATCGGTCCTTATTCTCTGGTCACCCAGCAACCTCTTGGCGGGAAAGCGCAGTTTGGGGGGCAGCGCTTCGGAGAGATGGAGGTGTGGGCTCTAGAAGCTTACGGGGCGTCCTACACCTTGCAGGAGATACTCACGGTAAAATCAGACGATGTGGTTGGGCGCTTGAAGACGTACGAGTCTATCGTCAAAGGCGAGAATATTCCAGAGCCTGGAGTACCAGAATCCTTCAAGGTTTTGATAAAAGAACTCCAGAGTTTGTGTCTGGATGTCCGTATACTTTCAGAAGAAGACCGGGAAATAGAGATTCAGGAGTCTGACCATAGCCTGAATGAAGAAGAGAGGGCTAGAGACCTGGGATTCGATATTCCTGCTATAGCTCGACCAAAACGACAAGACGTAGCAAAGACGGGACTGGACCAGGACGGACAAGACGAAGACGATCTTTTTGTTGATACGGAAACGGACGGCTACCAGGAAGACGGTGATTACTTGGATGAGGACCTTCCAGAGCATGATGACGATTTCGATTTAGATTAGTGGCCTTTTTGTGGAGAAGGCCAGGTTTATCTTCTGAGAAGGGAGAGACGAAGTTTGCTGGATGTTAACAATTTTGAGCGTATCCGGATATCACTGGCTTCCCCAGAAAAAATTCGTTCTTGGAGTAGTGGTGAAGTAAAGAAGCCCGAAACCATAAATTACCGTACCTTGAGGCCAGAAAAAGAAGGACTGTTTTGTGAGAAAATATTCGGCCCAGTAAAGGATTGGGAGTGTCACTGTGGCAAGTATAAGAGAGTCAGGCACAAGGGTATTGTTTGCGATCGTTGCGGGGTAGAAGTGACTACTTCGAAAGTCCGGCGCGAGCGTTTGGGACATATCGAACTAGCAGCTCCGGTGTCTCATATCTGGTACCTTAAAGGCATACCCAGCCGTATGGGTCTCCTATTAGATCTGTCACCGAAAGTATTAGAAAAGGTCATTTATTTTGTGAATTATATTGTCTTGGATCCAGGTGATACACCGCTTTTACGAAAACAGCTCTTGAACGAGCGGGAGTACCGCGAGCTCAAAGAAAAATACGAGGGCAAGTTCAGGGTCGGCATTGGGGCAGAGGCTGTAAAGGAGTTACTGGAGGCCGTTGACCTGGACGAGCTGTCAAGAGAACTTAAGGAAGAGATAAGTATTTCCACGGGGCAGAGACGAAGCAGGGCTATTAAACGCCTAGAAGTGGTAGAAGCTTTTCGCATGTCGGGCAATCGCCCGGAATGGATGATACTGGAGGTGTTGCCGGTTATTCCGCCCGAGCTTCGGCCAATGGTGCAGTTGGACGGGGGCAGGTTTGCGACTTCCGACCTAAACGACCTGTATCGCCGGGTGATTAACCGTAATAACCGGCTTAAGCGTTTGCTAGACTTAGGAGCTCCCGACATCATAGTCCGCAATGAAAAGCGGATGTTGCAGGAAGCGGTAGATGCGCTCATCGATAACGGACGCCGGGGAAGGGCTGTAACTGGTCCGGGTAACCGTCCTCTTAAATCGCTGAGCGATATGCTGAAAGGTAAGCAGGGACGGTTCAGGCAGAACCTGTTAGGTAAGAGGGTAGACTATTCCGGACGTTCGGTCATCGTGGTGGGACCGAATCTCAAGATGCACCAGTGCGGGTTACCGAAAGAGATGGCTTTGGAATTGTTCAAACCTTTCGTGATGAAAAAACTGGTGGACAAAGGCATGGCCTCCAACATTAAGAGTGCGAAGAAGATGGTTGAAAGAGGAAGGGACGAGGTATGGGATATCCTTGACGACGTTATTAAGGAACACCCCGTACTCTTGAACCGGGCTCCTACCCTCCACCGCCTCGGTATCCAAGCTTTTGAGCCGGTGCTGGTGGAGGGACGCGCTTTGCAGATACACCCGTTGGTTTGTACGGCCTATAACGCCGACTTTGACGGTGACCAGATGGCGGTTCACGTACCACTGTCAGCCGAAGCTCAGGCCGAAGCCAGATTGCTGATGCTTTCTAGCGGAAACATTCTTAACCCCAAGGACGGCCGTCCGGTCGTTACTCCCACCCAGGACGTGGTCATCGGGTGTTATTACCTGACCTTGACTCGGGAAGGAGAAAAAGGAGAAGGTCGACATTTCTCTTCACCGGAAGAAGCCAGGATGGCTTATGAAATGGGACACATTGGCCTGCACGCTAGTATCTATGTCAGGATGAAGAATGGGAAAAAGATGAAGACCACGGTTGGCAGGATAATATTCAACGAGACCATCCCCGAGGAGCTTGGCTATCTGAACCAAGTGGTGGGCAAGAAAGAGCTCGGTGATCTGGTTTATAACTGCTATCGCAAATTAGGCAACGACATTACAGCTCGAATGCTTGACGGGATAAAGTCGGTTGGATATACATTTGCCACACGGGCCGGCATCACGGTGGGTGTTACCGATTTTCAGACCCCGGATGCCAAGGCGGGGATACTAGCAGAAGCCGACCAAAAGGTAAGTGAAATAGAAGAAAACTACCAGGCTGGTCTAATAACCGAGGAGGAAAGGCATTCCTTGGTGGTCGACGTTTGGAGCGAAGCGACAGACCGGGTCACAGAAGCCCTCAAACAACAGTTAGCTGAGGATAACCCGGTGTATATGATGGCTATTTCCGGAGCCCGCGGTAATTTTCAGCAGATACGACAACTAGCGGGGATGCGGGGCCTGATGGCGGATCCCTCAGGTAAAATAATAGACCTGCCGATAAAGGCTAACTTCCGGGAAGGGCTGACCGTACTCGAGTACTTTACCTCAACTCACGGAGCGAGGAAGGGCTTAGCCGACACCGCCTTGCGTACAGCTGACTCCGGTTACCTGACGCGGAGATTGGTCGACGTTTCTCAAGATGTGATCATCAGAGAGGGAGATTGTGGTACCCATGAAGGTATCGTAGTTTCACAGATCACGGAAGGAACCGAAGTAATAGAAAAATTGGAAGAGAGGATAATCGGCAGGGTAGCGGTAGACGATATCATTCATCCCGAAACTGGCGAGGTTTTAGTTCGAGAAAACGAAGAAATCGATGAAGAGTCAGCCGAGCGAATAATCAAGGCGGGTATTACCAGTGTTAAGATCAGATCTGCTCTTACCTGTAAGACCAGGCACGGGGTTTGCCAGAAGTGCTACGGGCGCAACCTGGCTACCGGTTACCAGGTTGAGATTGGAGAATCAGTCGGGATCCTAGCAGCACAATCGATCGGAGAGCCTGGGACCCAGTTAACGATGCGTACCTTCCACACCGGAGGGGTAGCGGGGGATGACATTACCCGCGGTCTGCCTCGGGTAGAAGAGTTGTTTGAAGCTAGGAAACCCAAGGGACAGGCGGTTGTTACCGAGGTCTCCGGTTCAGTGAGGATTGTGGACAATAAGGGAAGAAGAGAGGTACAAATTGTCAACGCTGAGGGGGAGGTCCTAGCAGCTTACCCGGCTCATTATGGTTCCCGTTTGAAGGTTCAAGACGGCGACGTAGTGGAACCCGGAGATGAATTGACCGAAGGGCCTCTTAATCCCCATGATATTTTAAGAACCAAAGGGCTGAGGGCAGTTCAGGCGTATCTCCTACACGAAGTGCAGAAGGTATATCGCCTTCAAGGGGTGGATATCAGCGACAAGCATATAGAAATAATGATCAGGCAAATGCTAAAGAAGGTTAAAGTAGAGGAAGCCGGTGATACTAATTTATTGCCTGGGGCTTATGTCGACGTTGCTGATTTTGAAGAAGAGAACCGTCGGGTGTTTGAGAAAAACAAGGGTCTCCCTGCTGTGGCCAAACCAATGCTTTTAGGGATTACCAAGGCTTCTCTCAACACGGATTCCTTCTTGTCGGCGGCTTCTTTCCAAGAAACGACCAAGGTTTTAACCGAGGCAGCGATAAAAGGCAAGGTAGACAGCCTCATAGGGTTGAAGGAAAACGTGATCATAGGCAAGCTTATTCCGGCCGGAACCGGGTATGCCAAATACCGCAATCTTGTGGTCGAGGAGGCAGAACAAACCGAGTCCGGCAATTGACTGTGAGTAAGTCAGGTGCTAAAATGTTTAAGTGCGCGAAGTACGATCAGCTCCGCCGTTTAGCTGTTGGCTAGCACGAAGGGGGAGTCGGGATTGTCCTGGGATGACCTCAAGAAAGCCAAGAAAATAGTAGGAACCAAGCAGGTGGCCAAAGCGGTGGAAAAAGGTATTGTGCGCAAAGTCTATGTAGCCAAAGATGCTGATCAACATATCACTGCCCCTTTGCTCAGACTTTGTGAGGAACGGGGAATTCAAATCGAGTTTGTGGACTCTATGCTGGGGTTAGGTCGAGCCTGCGGACTGAATGTGGGGGCAGCATCTTGCGGCATACTTTCCCAATAGAAATTGAAGGGAGGTGGCTGGGTGACCACAATTAATCAGCTTGTTAGAAGAGGTAGACAACAGGTTGTCAAGAAATCGACGGCTCCGGCCCTGAAGGGCAACCCGCAGAAACGGGGGGTCTGTACCAGGGTTTATACTACTACTCCTAAGAAGCCTAATTCTGCCCTGCGAAAAGTCGCAAGGGTGAGATTAACCAACGGGATAGAGGTAACCGCGTATATACCGGGGATAGGACACAACCTCCAAGAACACTCGGTAGTACTGATTCGCGGGGGCAGGGTCAAGGACCTGCCAGGAGTTAGGTATCATATAATCCGCGGAGCCTTGGACAGTTCCGGGGTCCAGAACCGGAACCAGGGGCGTTCTAAATATGGTACCAAGAGGCCAAAAGTCAAGAAATAGAAGGGAGGTAAACCATGCCTAGAAAAGGGCCGGTCCCCAAACGGGATGTCCTGCCTGACCCTATTTATCACAGTAAGGTTTTCACAAAGCTGGTAAACCAGGTTATGTGGGATGGAAAAAAGAGTCTAGCAGAAAAAACTTGTTATGGCGCCTTCGAGATAATAGAGAAGAAGACCGGTAAACCGGCTATCGAAGTCTTTGAAGAAGCACTGAAGAATTTGATGCCGGTCTTGGAGGTTCGCCCTCGGCGGGTAGGAGGTGCCAACTACCAGGTGCCGGTAGAAGTCCGACCGGAACGCCGTCAGACCCTGGCTATCAGGTGGCTGGTTAACTATGCGCGTAACCGGGGAGAAAAGACCATGATGCAGCGGCTGGCGGGTGAAATCTTAGACGCTTACAACAATACAGGTGGAGCTATAAAGAAGAAAGAAGACACCCACAAGATGGCGGAAGCCAACAAGGCATTTGCCCATTACCGCTGGTAGAGCTTTTCCCGTTTATGGGAGGTAGCAGCGTGAGCGATGCACATGAGTTAGAGAACACTCGCAATATAGGTATAATGGCCCATATCGATGCTGGCAAGACCACAACCACCGAGCGTATCCTTTTTTACACGGGAAGGGTGCACCGGATGGGAGAAGTGGACAAGGGAACCGCGACCATGGATTGGATGATTCAAGAACAGGAACGCGGCATTACCATAACATCAGCGGCCACCTCCTGTTATTGGAAAGGGCGGCGGATCAACATTATTGACACGCCAGGCCATGTGGACTTTACGGTTGAGGTAGAACGCTCGCTCAGAATACTGGATGGGGCAATAGCCATATTCTGCGCCGTAGCGGGGGTGCAACCCCAGTCGGAAACCGTGTGGCGGCAGGCGGACAGGTATAGGGTGCCTCGAATAGCCTACATCAACAAAATGGACCGGATCGGAGCCGATTTTTTTCGGGTGCTCGAAATGATCAACCGCAACCTAGGGCAAAAAGCGTGTGCGATTCAACTGCCTATTGGTGTTGAAGACAGCTTTATTGGGATTATCGACCTGGTCCGAATGAAGGCTTACACCTACCATGACGAAATGGGTTTGGATATCAGAGAGAGGGAGTTAACCGGCGAAGAGAAAGACCAGGCGCTGCAATGGCGAACGCGTCTAATAGAATTCTTGGCTGAGAAAGACGAGAATGTCTTAGAAAGATATTTAGAAGGGCAAGAAATTTCCGAGGTCGAACTCGTTACAGCCATACGTCAGCAGACTTTGGTTAATGAATTGGTGCCGGTATTGTGCGGATCTTCCTTTAGAAACAGGGGAGTCCAGTTTCTGCTGGACGCAGTCGTAGAATATTTACCGTCTCCTCTTGACATCCCGCCGGTGTCAGGTGTAGACCCGGTAACGGGAGAAAAGGCTGTGCGAGCGGCCAGTACAGAAGAACCTTTTAGTGCTCTCAGCTTTAAGATTACAGTGGATCCTTATGTAGGTAAACTGACGTATTTTCGTGTATACTCGGGGGTGGTGAAGACAGGGAGCCTGGTATATAATGTTAGGAAAGGCCGAAAAGAACGTTTAAGTCGCATTTTGAGAATGCACGCTAACCATCGAGAAGAGGTGGCTGAGGCCTCAGCCGGTGATATAGTGGCTGGGGTAGGGCTGAAGGAAACGACTACCGGAGATACGCTGAGCGATGAAAAGTGTCCTATACTTCTAGAAGCCATGACTTTTCCGGAACCGGTCATTTCTGTGGCCATTGAACCAAAGACCAAAGCAGACGAAGAGAGAATCAGCGAAGCTCTCCAGCGCCTAGCCGAAGAAGACCCTACTTTTAAGACCTTCATAGACCCGGAAACAGGGCAAAGCATTATTTCTGGTATGGGCGAACTGCATCTGGAGGTAATCGTTGACAGGTTGGTAAGGGAGTTCAAGGTAAATGCCAACGTAGGCAGGCCCCAAGTGTCCTATAAGGAGACTATTAAGGGGACAGGCAGAGGGGAAGGCAAATTTATCAGGCAATCCGGTGGCCGTGGGCAGTACGGGCACGTATTGCTACAGGTAAGCCCGCTGGCTCAGGGTGAGGGATTCAGATTTATCGATGCTACCAGTGGAGGGGTTGTACCCAAGGAATTTATTCCGGCGATTGAGGCCGGAATAAGAGAGGCCATGGAGGCTGGAATAATGGCGGGTTATCCGGTGGTAGATGTCGAAGTCAAACTCATCGGGGGTTCATACCATGAGGTGGATTCGAGCGAGATAGCCTTTAAGGTTGCGGCGTCGATGGCGTTCAAAGATTCTTTGGATAAGGCCGGGCCTGTTCTACTCGAACCTGTAATGGATATTGAGATAGTTGTTCCCGAGGAACATACTGGCGATGCTATTAGCGACCTCAATGCCAGGAGAGGCAGGGTGTTAGGACTCGAGGAGAACAAGGGAATCAGAACCATTAGGGGATATGTACCCCTGTCCGAGATGTTCGGATATGCGACCGATCTCAGATCCCTGACCCAGGGTCGGGGGACTTTCACCATGCAGTTTTCGCACTACGAGGAAGTTCCAGAGTATAAGACCAAGGAGATTATAGCCAGGCGATACGGCTTGCCTAATTAAATTTAAAAACACTTTAAGAAAGGAAAGGTGAACAAACCAATGGCTAAAGCGAAGTTTGAAAGGACAAAACCTCATGTTAACGTCGGTACTATTGGGCACATTGACCATGGGAAAACGACTTTAACGGCGGCTATTACTGTGTGTCTTTCCAAAGTCGGTAAGGCAAAAGCTACTAGCTATGAAGAAATCGATAAAGCTCCGGAAGAAAGGGAAAGAGGCATCACCATCAACACCGCTCACGTCGAGTACGAAACCGACAAGCGGCACTATGCTCACGTGGATTGTCCTGGGCATGCCGACTACATCAAGAACATGATTACAGGAGCTGCCCAGATGGACGGGGCTATTCTAGTAGTATCGGCGGCCGATGGACCCATGCCGCAGACCCGGGAGCATATTATTTTGGCTAGGCAGGTACAGGTGCCGTATATCGTAGTATTCATGAACAAGGTCGATATGGTAGACGATGAAGAGCTGCTTGAACTGGTGGAAATGGAAGTTCGCGACCTGCTTAACGAATACGGTTTTCCCGGCGATGATATACCGGTAGTCAAAGGGTCTGCTTTGAAAGCCCTGGAATGCGGGTGCGGCAGTCGGGAATGCGAGTGGTGCTCCAAGATATGGGAGTTGATGGACGCGGTAGACGATTATGTACCGCTGCCTGAAAGAGACATTGACAAGCCTTTCTTGATGCCGATTGAGGACGTATTCACGATTACCGGAAGAGGTACAGTGACGACCGGCAGAGTGGAGAGAGGTACTGTTAAAGTGGGCGACGAAGTCGAGATAATCGGTTTGAGAGACGAGACTCGCAAGACCGTCGTTACCGGTGTAGAAATGTTCCGCAAGATACTGGACTTTGCTCAAGCCGGTGACAACATCGGGACTTTGCTCAGGGGTGTTGACCGGAAAGAAGTGGAGCGGGGGATGGTTCTGGCGAAGCCGGGTTCCATTAAGCCGCATACCAAGTTTAACGCCGAGGTTTATGTTTTGACCAAAGAAGAAGGTGGCAGACATACCCCGTTCTTTGACGGGTACCGCCCGCAGTTTTATTTCCGTACTACCGACGTTACCGGTAGCATTCGGTTGCCCGAAGGGGTAGAAATGGTTATGCCGGGCGATAATGTTCAGATGACCATAGAGTTGATCACACCCATCGCTATCGAAGAAGGGCTCCGTTTCGCGATTAGAGAAGGCGGTCGTACCGTAGGCGCTGGTGTGGTAACTTCTGTTATCGAATAACTGGGTTCAAAGGTCTGGTCGGAAATCTAACCAGGAGCATGTCCCCGGTTAGGAGAAGGTAAGGCTTTTGCCGTATAGCGGGGGATGTGCTGCCTGGTAGCAAACCAGGCCGAAGGGTGTTTGTGACGTTTGCCTATTAACACGCCCGGATGCGTGGAATGGGAGTTACCTGTATAAGGAGGTAAAGCAAGAAGTGAAAGGCCAGCAGAAGGTCAGAATAAGGTTAAAAGCATTCGACCACAAACTTTTAGACCAATCCGCCAGCAAGATAGTCGAAACAGCAAAAAAGAACGGGGCTAAGGTTTCAGGGCCGATACCATTACCGACCGAGAAGAGTATTTATACGATTCTCAGGTCTCCACACGTTAACAAAGATTCGCGGGAACAGTTTGAAATGCGTACCCACAAACGTCTAATAGATATACTGGATCCTAATCCGAAGACTATCGATGCCCTGATGCATCTAGATCTGCCGTCCGGGGTGGACATAGAGATCAAGCTTTGAAGTCTTTAACAGACTCGGACATCGAACAAGGGCTACCGGGATTAGAAGGGCACCATCTAGTGGGAACTGAAGCCATGCCCCATCAACATGGGAGGTAAACGAAAGTGAGCAAGCATGTCGAGAAGGGTCTCTTAGGCGTAAAGCTAGGGATGACACAGCTTTTTGATGAAAATGACCGGGCTACCGCGGTTACAGTGGTAGAAGCGGGTCCATGCATAGTATTACAGAAAAAAACGGTGGCTACTGACGGCTACAATGCCATCCAAGTCGGTTTTGGTAGTGTAAAAGAAAGTAAGATAACAAAGCCTTTGAAAGGACACTTGGCTAACGCCAACGTGAAACCAGTTCGCTTTATCAGGGAATTCCGAGTGGAAAATATCGATGATTACCAGGTAGGACAGGAGATACGGGTTGATATCTTTAAGGAAGGCGACATAATTGACGTCACCGGCATTTCCAAAGGGAAAGGCTTTGCTGGGGGCATCAAGCGTCACAACTTCCAACGGGGAGCTATGGCCCATGGTTCAAAGTATCACCGCAGACCTGGAGCCTTGGGGGCGAAAGGACCGGCTCGGGTTTTTAAGGGACGTAAACTGCCAGGACGTTTAGGTGGGGAGAAGGTTACAGTACAACGTTTACGGGTGGTTAAAGTCTATCCCGAAAAAAACATCCTCTTGATAAAAGGTGCGATTCCAGGCCCGAGGCGGGGATTAGTCACGATTAAGAATTCCGCCAAGGCTTAAAGAGGTCGGGCGAAGGAGGTTAAAAAGATGCCAAAAGTGCCACTTTATAACATGAACGGAACTCAGGTAGGAGAAATTGAGCTCAGCGATGAGGTTTTCGGGATAGAGCCTAATCAGGCCGCAATGCATCAGGTGGTAAAGATGCAGTTGGCTAACCATCGGGTAGGCACCGCAGCTACTAAGACCCGAGGAGAAGTCAGAGGAGGAGGGCGTAAGCCCTATCGCCAGAAAGGAACCGGACGCGCCAGAGCGGGAAGTATCCGTTCTCCTCTATGGCGTAAAGGAGGAGTAGTGTTCGGCCCGCAACCCCGTGACTACTCATATACTCTTCCCAAGAAAATCAGGCGGCTGGCCTTAAAGTCTGCCCTTTCCAGCAAAGTCAAAGGGCGGAACATGATTGTGATGGATGAACTTACTTTAGAAGCTCCGAAGACCAAAAGAATGGTGGAAATCCTGAATGCTCTGCAGGTTGATCGAAAAGCCCTGATAGTTACGGCTGACGGGGATGTGAACGTGTATAAATCAGCGCGCAACATCCCTGGAATTAAGCCGGTCAGGGCCGACTTCATGAGCGTGTATGACATACTGAATCACGACAAACTGGTTATAACCAAGGATGCTGTCGCCAAGGTAGAGGAGGTATTGGCCCGATGAAGGATGCCAGAGACATTATCGTGCGACCGGTTATTACTGAGAAATCCATGAATCTCATGGCAGAAAACAAGTACACGTTCATCGTTGACAAACAGGCCAACAAGACGGAAATACGCAAAGCTATAGAAGAGATATTTCACGTAAAAGTAGACAACGTTAGAACAATAAACGTAAAAGGCAAGAAGCGGCGTATGGGAAGGTTTGAAGGGTACAAACCAGACCGAAAAAAAGCCATCGTGACACTAAAAGCGGGACACAAAATACCCCTGTTTGAGGGGATGTAAGAGTAGTCCATCCTAATAAGGAGGCAGTTTTGATGGGTATAAAAAAGTTCAAGCCTACCTCACCGGGAAGGCGGCAAATGACAGTACTGACATTTGAAGAAATAACTAAAGTTGAGCCAGAAAAAGCCCTGACCGTGTCCCTTAAAAAGACCGGGGGCAGGAACGCCGTGGGGCGCCAAACGGTCCGTCACCGGGGCGGCGGTCATAAGCGATTATACCGCATCATCGATTTCAAGCGCAATAAGGACGGCGTGCCGGCCAAGGTTGCGGCCATCGAATACGACCCCAACCGGTCGGCAAATATAGCGCTTTTGCACTACGCTGATGGAGAAAAACGTTATATTGTTGCTCCTAATGGGCTCAAGGTTGGGGACAAAGTGGTATCGGGGCCGGATGCCGATATCAAAGTAGGCAATGCCCTCCCCCTGAGGAACATTCCTGTAGGTACTACTATTCATAACATCGAACTGAGGCCGGGCAAAGGAGCGCAGATCGTCAGATCAGCTGGGGCTTCCGCCCAGCTGATGGCCAAAGAAGGAGATTACGCTCACGTAAGGCTACCTTCAGGAGAAGTGAGGTTAATTCATTTGAGTTGCCGGGCCACCATAGGGCAGGTAGGCAACCTAGACCACGAGAACATTACCCTGGGAAAGGCTGGACGTTCTCGCTGGTTGGGGATTCGTCCCACAGTTAGAGGAACGGCAATGAACCCCGTAGATCACCCGCACGGGGGCGGGGAAGGAAGGGCCCCTGTGGGAAGAAAATACCCGGTATCGCCTTGGGGTAAAATCGCCATTGGCGGAAAAACCAGGAAAAAGAAGCCGTCTGATAAGATGATAGTAAAGAAGAGGAAGTAGTTTGAAGGAGGTACGGACATGGGCAGGTCTCTAAAAAAGGGCCCTTACTGTGACGAGAAACTGCTAAAGAAGATCGAGAAAATGAATGAAACTGGCGAAAAAAGGGTTATCAAAACCTGGTCCCGCCGGTCGACGATACTACCTGAAATGGTGGGACACACGCTGGCCGTATATGAAGGAAGAAAGCACGTTCCCATCTATATAACTGAAGACATGGTAGGCCATAAGCTGGGTGAATTTGCCCCTACTCGGACTTACCGGGGTCACGCCGACAAGTCGGAGAAGACGAGCAAGCGCAGATAACAAAAAGGGGGGAGACCAGTGGAAGCAAGAGCAGTGGCAAAATACTTAAGGGTATCACCATTTAAGGCACGACAAGTGGCAGACCTTGTACGGGGCAAGAATGCGCAAGAGGCTATGGCTATCCTTAGGTACACCAACAAAAAGGGGGCACCGTTGATAGCCAAGGTTTTGAAGTCAGCTATGGCCAATGCCGAGAACAATTTCGACATGGACGTAGATGCCCTGTATGTGGCCGAGATCTATGTTAATGAAGGCCCGAGCTTGAAACGGCTTAAGCCCAGAGCCTATGGGCGGGCTGATGTGATGAAGCGGAGAACCAGCCATATAACGGTGGTAGTTAAGGAAAAGGAGGTTAGATAGTGGGTCAAAAGGTTCATCCCAAAGGGCTAAGGATAGGAATTATCAGGGATTGGGATTCCAAGTGGTATGCAGATCGGGACTACACTGACCTGCTCCATGAAGATTACCATATTCGAAAATATATCAAGGAAAATTTCTTCGCTGCAGGGATATCGAAGGTCGAAATCGAGCGTACGGGCAATCGGGTGCGCGTGTCAATTCACACGGCGAAACCCGGAATTATCATAGGCCGTGGAGGAACAGAGGTTGAACGGTTGCGTCAGGACCTGGGCAAGCTAACCGGCAAGACTGTAAATATCAATATAGTGGAGATTAAGAAACCGGAGCTAGACGCTCAGATAGTTGCTGAAAACGTAGCGGCTCAGATTGAACGACGGGTAGCTTACCGCCGAGCTATGAAACAGGCAGTCCAACGTACAATGAGAGCCGGAGCCGAGGGCATCAAGATAGCGGTATCGGGACGGCTGGCAGGGGCAGAAATTGCCAGAACTGAATGGTACGCTGAGGGTAGAGTACCGCTCCACACCTTGCGGGCTGATATCGACTATGGGTTTGCCGAGGCTATGACCACGTATGGCAAGATCGGAATAAAGATATGGATAAACCGGGGCGAAGTGTTACCAGCGGCCAAGCAACCAGCGAAGAAGACGGGGGAGGAAGATAAGTAATGCTGGTACCTAAACGTGTTAAATACAGAAAACAGCATAGGCCGAGTCTTAAGGGCAAGGCTACTAAGGGTAACTCCGTCACTTACGGGGAATACGGCCTACAAGCACTGGAGGCAGCATGGATAACTAACCGCCAGATTGAAGCAGCACGCGTGGCCATTACCAGGCATGTGAAACGCGGAGGGAAGGTATGGATAAAGATTTTCCCGGACCGACCCATTACAGCGAAGCCCGCAGAAACCCGAATGGGAAAGGGCAAAGGCTCGCCTGAATACTGGGTTGCAGTGGTCAAACCAGGGCGGGTCATGTTCGAGCTAGCTGGCGTGAGCGAAGAAGTGGCGAAAGAAGCGATGAGATTGGCCTCGCACAAGCTGCCGATCAAGTGCAGGTTTGTAAAACGAGAAGAATTGGGTGGTGAGGCTGGTGAAAGCTAATAAGCTGCGGGAACTGACTGATGAAGAATTGAGTAAGCGGGCAAATGATTTCAAGGAAGAATTGTTTAATCTCAGGTTTCAACTGGCAACGGGGCAACTGGACAACCCGATGAGAATACGTGAGGTCAAGAAGAACATCGCCAGGATTAAGACCATACAGAGAGAACGCGAGATTAAGCGGCTCAAACTGACCTAAAGGGGGCCTAAATGGTGTCAGAGACAAGAGGACAACGGAAAGTGAGAATCGGCACGGTTGTAAGCGACAAGATGGATAAGACAGTCACTGTCAAAGTAGAGAGAGTAATGCAACATCCCTTGTACCGGAAAGTTGTTAGAAGGAGCAAAAAATATATGGCCCACGACGAAAACAACGAGTGCAAGACAGGTGACGTGGTAAGGATTATGGAAACCAGGCCGTTAAGCAAAAGAAAGCGCTGGCGGGTAGTTGAAATTATCGAAAGGGCCAAGACCTTGCAGTAAACTTATCTGGAAGGAGGTAGCTGACATGATACAGCCCCAAACCATGCTCCGGGTTGGTGACAATACTGGTGCCAAACGGGCAATGTGTATAAAGGTGCTCGGTGGCTCCCACCGGAAGTACGCCACAGTTGGAGACATTATAGTGGTATCGATCAAAGAGGCAAGTCCGGGAGGGGTAGTGAAGAAAGGCGATGTGGTTAAAGCGGTGGTTGTTCGAACCACCAAGGAAATTCGGCGGCCGGACGGGTCTTACATCAAATTCGGAGAAAACGCAGCGGTGATCATAGACGACAACAACAATCCGAAAGGTACCCGGATCTTCGGTCCGGTGGCGAGAGAGCTTCGGGAAAAGAACTTCATGAAGATTATTTCACTCGCACCCGAAGTCCTATAGGATGGAGGTAAGGTTGATGGGTAAGTTAAAGATAAGAAAAGGGGATACGGTACAGGTCATCGCCGGTAAGGACGTGGGCAAGAAAGGCAAAGTGTTGAAAGTCGAACCAGCCAAGAACAGGATAGTAGTAGAAGGCGTAAACCGGGTGAAGAAGCATCAGAAGCCTACCCGCGCCTTGCCGCAGGGCGGGATTCTACAGATAGAATCACCTATTCACGTTTCGAACGTGATGCTGCTATGTAATAAATGTAACAAGCCCACTCGTATCGGTCGAAAGGTACTGGAAAGCGGGGAAAAAGTGCGCGTTTGCAAGAAGTGCGGGGAAATCGTGGACTGACGTTGTTACTAAAGGCAAACGGAGAGCGAAGGCGATAACTAATACCTCCCAGCCCTGTATCCGGTAGAGCACGCCTGACCCAATACCTGTACGTAATTTGGCAAAGAACCTGCCTGATGTAGGGAGAACCTGGGAGAAGGAGGAAAGAATACATGGTCAGACTAAAAGAAATATACAAGACTGAGATAGTCGATAAAATGATGGAAAAGTTCAATTACCGTAACCGAATGCAGGTACCGAAATTAGAGAAGGTTGTGCTCAACATCGGGGTCGGAGAAGCGATTCAGAATCCCAAGTCTTTGGACGGGGCGGTCAACGATTTGATGGCCATATCCGGGCAGAAGCCCGTTGTGACCAAGGCCAAAAAATCCATAGCCGGCTTTAAGCTCAGGCAAGGCATGTCTATAGGTTGCAAGGTTACCTTGCGCGGGGATAGAATGTACGATTTCCTCGATAAGCTTATTAACGTGGCTTTGCCTCGGGTCCGGGACTTCAGAGGAGTATCACCCACAGCATTTGACGGGCGCGGGAATTACACCTTGGGGATCAGGGAGCAGGTTATTTTCCCGGAAATAGACTACGACAAGATCGACAAGATTCGGGGATTGGAGGTTATCATAGTTACAACCGCTAAGACCGACGAAGAAGCGAGAGAGCTGCTCCGCCTGATGGGTATGCCATTCCGCGAACAATAAGGAGGGAAAAGCAATGGCCAAGAAGTCTTTGATCGCGAAGCAAAAACGTCCCGGCAAGTTTTCCACCAGACATTACAATCGCTGCAAAATATGTGGCCGGCCTAGGGCCTATATGAGAAAATTTGGCATGTGCCGTATATGCTTCCGCACCTTGGCGCATCGGGGCGAGATTCCTGGCATAACCAAGGCGAGTTGGTAAATGTAACTAGAAGAGGAGGTTTAAACTATGGTCATGACTGATCCAATCGCCGATTTGTTAACTCGCATCCGGAATGCTAATACCGTAATGCACAAAAGCGTAGAAGTACCGGCTTCCAAAATGAAGCTCGGAATCGTTGAGATACTGAAAGAAGAAGGCTATATCAAAGATTACGAGTTTATCGCTGACGGTAAGCAAGGGATCATCCGTATTTATTTGAAATACGGCCCCAACAAGGAAAAGGTTATAACTGGGATCAAACGTATTAGTAAACCAGGCTTGCGGGTGTACGTAGGTAAGAATGAAATACCGAAGGTTTTGGGCGGGCTGGGAACGGCTGTGATATCGACGCCCAAAGGATTGATGACCGATAAGAAGGCCCGTAAACAAGGACTGGGCGGTGAAGTGGTTTGTTACATCTGGTAGTCGTAGTCAAAGGGGGTAAATCAGAGTGTCTAGAATAGGCAAAAAACCGATCGAAAAGCCAGAAGGGGTTACAGTTACAGTGCAGGAAAATACCGTTTCAGTCCAGGGCCCAAAAGGCGGGTTGACATTAGGGATTCCGGCCGGGATAGAGGTTCAGGTGGAAGATAATCAGGTGTTGGTTACCCGGGCCAGCGATGAGAAGGAGCACAGGGCCTTACACGGACTGACGAGGGCCCTTCTTGCTAACATGGTTGAAGGGGTCACCAAGGGATTTGAAAAGCGCCTGGATCTGGTAGGAGTAGGTTACCGCGCTCAGGTGCAGGGTAGGAAACTGGTGCTCAGCGTGGGCTACTCACATCCCGTAGAGGTAGATCCCCCACAAGGCATCGAGATAGAAGTGCCGGCACCTACCAAGATTGTAGTCAAAGGTATTGACAAACAGCAGGTGGGAGAAATGGCCGCAAGGATAAGGGCTATCAGAAGACCTGAGCCTTACAAAGGCAAGGGCATCAAGTATGAAAACGAAGTAGTCAGACGCAAGGCCGGCAAGGCAGGCGGACGCTAAGACGATAAATTCTAGGAAGGGAGTGAACACCCGTGATTAAGAAACCTAGCCGTGCTAGCCTGAGACAGAAGAGACACAAGCGGGTAAGAGTTCGGGTTTCGGGAACAGCAGAGAAACCTCGGCTCTGTATTTATCGGAGTCTCAAGCATATATATGCTCAACTCATAGATGATTCTACTCACCGTACCCTGTTGACATGTTCGACTCTGGAAGGCGAGTTTAAAGACCTGCCGGGGAAGGACACAGTAGAAGGGGCCCGGGCCGTCGGAACGGCTTTGGCTAAGAAGGCTTTAGAAAAAGGTATATCCGAAGCAGTTTTTGATCGAAACGGTTACAAGTATCATGGCCGAGTTGCCGCTCTGGCCGATGCAGCCAGGGAAGCTGGCTTAAAGTTCTAGGCTGATATGAGGAGGGAAACGATGATCGAAAAAGAGCAGGAAGGCCGGGAGATTTCGGAGCGGGTCGTGGCTATACGGAGGGTTGCCAAAGTAGTAAAGGGCGGCCGGCGATTTAGCTTCAGTGCTGTAGTGGTAGTTGGAGATGGGAAGGGCAACGTGGGGGCCGGGCTGGGCAAAGCCGGAGAGGTACCAGAGGCCATAAGGAAAGGCATCGAAGATGCCAAGAAGAATATGATAGCGGTTCCCCTAATCGACGAGAGGACCATCCCGCATCCAATCATTGGCAGGTTCGGAGCTGGAGAAGTGTTGCTCAAACCGGCAGCACCTGGTACTGGAGTAATCGCTGGGGGACCGGTTAGAGCAGTTCTGGAGTTGGCTGGAATCAAAGATATTCTGACCAAATCCTTAGGTTCATCCAATGCTAACAACATGGTTAGGGCGACTATTGAGGCTCTGAAAAACTTGAAGAAAGCAGAAGAAGTAGCTAGGCTGAGAGGAAAGGCTGTTGAAGAAATCATCAAGTAGGAGGGAGTCAATTGGGCAAGAAGCTGAAGATTACATGGAAGAGGAGTACCATTGGCTGCCCTAAGACTCAGCGAGCCATCATCGCAAGCCTCGGGCTGCGAAAATTGAACCAGAGTGTGGTCAGGGAAGATACTCCGACGGTTAGAGGGATGATTGCCCGGGTTGGGCACCTTTTAGAGGTAGAAGATATCGACTAGCGAGGAGGATTAGCATGAGATTGCACGAACTAAAAGCGCCTCCTGGGACCAATAAGCGGGTCAAGAGGGTGGGCCGGGGCATAGGTTCCGGACATGGAAAAACCTCTACGCGCGGGCACAAAGGACAGAAAGCGCGTTCCGGGGGCGGGGTCAGGCCGGGCTTTGAAGGCGGGCAAATGCCCTTGCAAAGACGCTTGCCTAAGCGGGGATTTACTAATATATTTAAAAAGGAATTTGCCATTGTGAATGTCAGGGATTTGAATCGGTTTCCGGATGGAACCGAGATCACACCGGAATTGCTCTTAGAAAGTGGTTTGATCAAGAGGATAAAAGATGGAGTCAAGATTTTGGGAGAAGGCGAATTAGAGCGGACCCTGGTTGTTAAAGCTCACAAGGTCAGCCAGCAGGCGGCCGAGAAGATAGCGGCCCGGGGTGGCAAGGTAGAGGTGATTTAGTTTGTTCGGTTCGTTCCAACAGGCCTTAAAAGGAGGGGACCTCCGCAACAAGTTATTATTCACCCTGGGAATGTTGCTGGTGTTCAGACTGGGAGCACATATCCCGGTTCCCGGCATTAACGCCGATGTCTTCGCCAAACTACTCACTAACCAATTGTTTGGCTTCTATGACATAATTTCCGGAGGAGCGTTCAAGCGGTTTAGTATTTTCGCTATGAGTATAACCCCTTATATAAACGCTTCCATTATCATGCAGCTCTTGACCGTAGTAATACCTAAATTAGAACAGCTGCAAAAGGAAGGAGAAGAAGGACGTAAGAAAATAACGCAGTACGTCCGGTACGGCACGGTTATACTCGGATTTATCCAGGCCATAGGGATGGCCATTGCGATGGGGAGGTATCCTGGCGTTTTGCACAAGCCGGGCATCGGTGCTTACCTCATAATAGCTATCAGTCTTACTGCTGGTACTGCTCTCCTGATGTGGATAGGTGAAATGATCACCGAAAAAGGCATAGGGAATGGTATTTCTCTAATAATCTTCGCCGGAATTGTTGCCCGCATACCCAGCGGTTTAGACACCATGGTTCAACTGCTAAAGGCTGGAACCATCGGGTTTTTTAACATTCTTTCCTTTGTGGTTATCGCATTGGTCATCATTAGCGCGCTGGTAGCCGTTAACGAAGGACAACGACGAATCCCGATACAGTACGCGAAGCGCGTCGTCGGAAGACGGGTTTATGGAGGCCAGAGCACATTCTTGCCCTTGCGGGTGAACATGGGCGGGGTTATTCCCATAATCTTCGGAATGTCAATCATGATGTTTCCGGCTACCATTGCTTCCTGGTTTCCCAAGTCAGGCGTGAGCACCTTCATAAACACTTATTTCCATTTTGGTACCGTCTTGTACAATATACTGTACGCCTTGCTAATATTCTTTTTTACCTACTTTTACGTAGCTATAATCTTCAATCCCGCCGACGTGGCGGACAACATCAAGAAATACGGGGGATTTATCCCTGGTATTAGACCGGGGCGTCCCACTGCCGATTACATTGACAGGGTACTCTCTCGGTTGACTTTTGCAGGCGGAATCTTCCTGGCGTTCATAGCTATCTTGCCCAACTTTGTTATCAAAGTAACCGGGATTACTAGCCTATATTTTGGCGGTACTGCCTTGCTCATTGTGGTAGGGGTAGCTTTGGACACCATGAAGCAGCTGGAAGCTCATCTGTTGCTCAGGAGTTATGAAGGTTTTGTCAAGTAGGAGATGATAAGATGAACGTAGTATTGATGGGCCCTCCCGGGGCAGGCAAGGGAACGCAGGCAGAGATGATTGTACAGACCTTCGGTATACCTCATATCTCTACCGGGGATATGTTCAGGGAGGCGGTAGCCAAGGGAACCGAACTGGGGAAAAAGGCGAAGGAGTATATGGACGCCGGGAAATTGGTGCCGGACGAGGTCACTATAGGCATCATAGCAGAAAGGCTAAAGCAGGCAGATTGTGCACAGGGATTTTTGATGGACGGGTTTCCTCGCACTGTAAAACAGGCCGATGCGCTCGCAGACATTTTGAACCAGATGGGTCGCAGGTTAGACCTGGTGATAAACATTGATGTCCCGACCGATGTTCTGATTGAACGCATGACCGGCCGCCTGACTTGTCCTAACTGCAAAACAGTTTATCACAAGGTTTTTAACCCACCGCAAATAGAAGGAGTCTGTGATAAATGCGGTACCCTTTTACAGCAACGTAGTGACGATACCGCAACCGATACAGTAATCAAGCGACTCCAGGTCTATGCAGAGGAAACCAACCCTCTGCTCCAATACTATGAGCAGCGTGGCTTATTAGTCAACGTGGACGGACAGCGAGACCGTAGTGAGGTCTTCAGTGAAATCTCGGTTTACTTGGAGAAGTTAAAATGATATTGCTTAAGACCGAACGCGAACTGGCCCTCATGCGGAGAGCAGGACGCGCGGTTGCCATAACCTTAGAAGAGATAAGGATGTCAGTCAAACCCGGGATTACTACTGGCTACCTGGATGGACTTGCAGAGAAAACGTTGCGCAAATTAGGGGCCACCCCTGCGTTTAAAGGGTATCAAGGCTTTCCCGCAGTTATATGTGCCTCCATCAACGAGGAGGTAGTGCATGGGATTCCAGGTCCGAGAAAGCTTAAAAACGGGGATATTATCAAAATCGACATGGGTGCAGTGGTCGAAGGGTATTTCGGAGACGCTGCCATTACAGTCCCAGTGGGGGAAGCATCACTTGAGGCAGCAGAGCTCATTCGTGTTACAGAGGAGTGCCTTTACAAAGGTATCGAGCAGGCGAGAGTGGGTAAGCGTCTAGGTGACATCTCACACGCTGTTCAAAGAACAGCCGAGTCTCATGGGTATTCGGTAGTCCGGGACTACGTGGGGCACGGTATCGGCAGCAGAATGCATGAAGATCCTCCCGTTCCCAATTACGGACGGCCGTCACGAGGACCGCTACTGCGAGCTGGCATGACCCTGGCGATAGAGCCCATGGTGAACCTGGGTACGTACGAGGTATATGTCAAGGAGGATCAGTGGACAGTCGTTACACGCGATGGCAAGCTATCAGCTCATTTCGAGCATACGGTGGCTATAACTCCGGAAGGTCCTCTTATTCTCACCGTGGGTTAATGGGGGTGAAGTATGTCCGAAGAAAACCTGGTAGGCAGGTTGGTATATTCCAAGGCTGGTAGGGACCAAGGGCGGCCCTTGTTAGTAATAAGAGTCATCGACAACAGACTGGTTTTGGTGGTGGATGGCGATTTGCGACCGGTAGAAAAACCTAAGATTAAGAACCTGAGGCACCTGCAAACAACTAATCGCGTTGCATCAGCCATTGTAGAAAAGATGGCGCGGGGTGATCCGTTGAGTAACTCTGAGGTTAGGAAAGCCATCGAAGATTTACTCTATCGAGACTCAGGGGGGGGAGGACTGGAGGATGGCTAAAGAAGATGTAATCGAGGTCGAGGGCAAAGTGGTAGAGTCACTGCCCAACGCCATGTTCAGGGTTGAGTTGGACAACGGCCACAAGGTCCTCGCTCATATCTCGGGAAAAATGAGAATGAACTTTATCCGCATACTCCCAGGGGATCGGGTCATGGTGGAGCTATCGCCCTACGATTTAAACCGGGGAAGAATCATATACAGGTTTAAATAAGGGATTGTCAGAATTGCGGATTAAGGTAAAGTGACTTGTTCAAGGAGGTTTGAATTGGTGAAAATTAAACCCTCAGTTAAACCCATATGTGAAAAGTGCAAGGTTATAAAGAGAAAAGGCAAAGTAATGGTTATCTGCGAAAACCCAAAACACAAACAGAAGCAAGGCTAAATCCGGAGGTGAATTGATTTGGCGAGAGTAGCAGGGGTAGACTTACCCAGGGATAAGCGAGTAGTTGTGGCCCTTACCTATATATTCGGAATAGGACGGTCTTCGGCAGAGAAGATAGTGAAAGAAACGGGTATAAATCCGGACACCAGGGTAAAAGATCTAACTGAGGAAGAAATAGCCAAAATAAGGGAAGCCATTGACCGGGGTTACAAGGTCGAGGGTGAATTGCGTAGAGAAATAAGTATGAACATCAAAAGACTCATAGATATCGGGTGTTACCGTGGAATACGGCATCGCCGTGGGCTACCGGTCAGGGGACAGAGGACCAGGACCAACGCGCGCACCCGAAAGGGTCCACGTCGCACGGTAGGGACTAAACGGAAGAAGTAAGGGGGAATTGGCTAGATGGCGCGTAAGACTACGACTAGGGTTAAGAGAAAAGAAAGGAAGAACATCGATTACGGAATTGCCCATATCAAATCGACGTTTAACAATACTATAGTTACGATTACTGATCGCCAGGGAAACGTCATTTCGTGGGCCAGCGCGGGTACAGTGGGGTTCAAAGGCTCGCGTAAAAGCACTCCGTTTGCCGCGCAGCAAGCGGCGGAAAACGCGGCCAAGGCAGCTATGGAACACGGGGTGCGGGAAGTGGAGTGCTATGTTAAAGGTCCAGGAGCAGGAAGAGAAGCGGCCATAAGGAGTCTCCAGGCTGCAGGACTTGATGTCAGCGTGATTAAAGATGTCACTCCAATTCCTCATAACGGGTGCCGCCCTCCCAAGAGAAGAAGAGTTTAAGGAGGTAATCGACGAGTGGGAAGATACACAGGACCAGCCTGTCGGCTATGTCGTAGAGAAGGGATAAAGCTTTATCTAAAGGCCGAAAGGTGTTATTCAGAAAAATGTGCGCTTGAAAGGAAACCTTATATTCCCGGCCAGCACGGGCGAGGTCGCCGTGGCAAACCGAGCGAGTATGGGTCGCAGCTGCGCGAAAAGCAAAAGGCAAAGCGGATTTATGGAATACTCGAGCGCCAGTTCCGCAACTATTTTGAAAAGGCAGAAAGACAGCCGGGCATTACGGGGGAAAACCTGCTCGCTTTGCTGGAGAGAAGGCTGGATAACGTCGTATACCGTTTGGGATTTGCCGGGTCGCGCCCTGAGGCACGGCAGCTGATTACCCATGGGCATTTCTTGCTGAACGGCAGAAAAGTTAACATTCCTTCGATCCTGGTTAAGGTCGGGGACGTCATTCAGGTAAAAGAAAAGAGCATGGAATCTGCGAAATTCAAGGAATTGCAGGCCCAAGCAGCCTACAAAACCCCTCCCGAGTGGTTGGAAGTCAATGCCGATAACCTCTCTGGAAGAGTGCTGGCCCTACCCAGGAGAGACCAGATCGATGCTCCTATCGATGAACACCTGATCGTAGAGCTGTACTCTAGATAAGAGACCAGGGGATCCAGCCCGGGTCAAAAAGGAGGGTGAGGCATCGATGCTTGAGATTGAAAGACCGAGAATAGAGTGCGTGGAGAGGACCCCGGACAACCGTTATGGCAAGTTTGTGATAGAGCCCTTGGAGCGCGGGTTCGGAATAACCTTGGGCAATTCCCTGCGCAGGGTACTACTTTCGTCCTTGCCTGGAGCGGCTATCAGCACCATAAAGATTGACGGGGTTTTACATGAGTTTTCAACCATACCTGGTGTAGTTGAGGATACTACCGAGATTATTCTTAATCTCAAACAGGTAGTTCTCAGGTACGACTATGATCAACCTAAGACCGTATTTGTGGAACAGCGAGGCCCTAAAGAGGTAAAAGCAGGGGACATTATCCGCGATGCTGAAATCGAAATACTTAATCCAGAGCTGCATATCGCTACTCTAAATGAAGACGGGCGCCTGGCCATGGAAATGACGGTTGAACGCGGCCGCGGATATGTGAGTGCCGATCAGAAAAAGAAGGATGAAAACGTTATCGGGCTGATTCCTATCGATTCGATTTTTACCCCGATAAACAAGGTCAATTTTACGGTTGAGAACGCCCGCGTAGGTCGAGTTACCGACTATGATCGCCTGATGCTAGAGGTTTGGACAAACGGAAGCATAAGCCCAGAAGAGGCAGTCAGCCTGTCTGCCCATATACTTATCGATCACTTGAAATTATTCACCGAGATCAATGATTCTTACTCCCCGGTCGAGATCTTGGTAGAAAAAGAAGAGGACCAGAAGGACAAGATACTGGATATGTCCATCGAGGAATTGGAGTTATCAGTGCGGGCTTCCAACGGGCTCAAGCGGGCTAACATTAATACGGTTGGTGATTTAGTCGAGAAAACCCGCGAAGAAATGAGCAAGATAAGAAACCTGGGGCAGAAGTCCCTGGACGAAATCGAAAGGAAATTAAAAGAACTGGGCCTATCGTTCAAGAAGCCTGAAGAGTAGAGGAGGATACAGACATGGGATATCGCAAACTTGGAAGGAGGACCAGTCATCGCAGGGCAATGCTTGCCAACATGGTGGCTGCAGTGATTAGCAATGAAAGGATAACCACTACCGAAACCAGGGCCAAAGAAGTGAAGCGGCTCACCGACAAGATGATTACTCTCGGCAAGCGAGGCGATCTGCATGCGCGCAGACAAGCCTTGGCTTTTATCCAGGACGAGGGGGTTGTGCACAAGCTCTTCAGCGAGCTGGCGGATAAATACAGCGAACGTCAGGGCGGGTACACCAGGATAGTTAAAGCTGGCTTTCGCCGGGGTGACGGGTCGCCTTTGGTTATTCTAGAGCTGGTCTAGGAGGCTTATGCTAGAACTGAACAACGTGCATTTCGTTTACGAAGCCGGTCAACCCCCCGCGGTAACCGGCATAACTTTTTCTGTCGAACCCGGAGATTTTGTGGTGATACTAGGTAGAAACGGCTCGGGTAAATCGACTCTGGCTAAACTGATGAGCGGAGTGATAGTTCCTATCCGGGGAACAGTTCAAATAATGGGACTGGACACCAGGGAAAGGTCCCATAAGAGGACCATTCGCCGGTTTGTAAGCCTGATGTTATCTGACCCGGAAAACCAGATTGTCTCAACCCTGGTCGAAGAGGACGTGGCGTTTGGGCCGGAAAACCTGGGGGTGCCTCTAGAGGAAATTGAGCACCGGGTGCAGGAAGCACTGGCAAGTGTGGGGCTAACGGGCTACCGGAATAGCTCTCCCCGGTTCTTGTCGGGCGGAGAAAAACAGAGATTAGCTATTGCCGGCCTTTTGGCTATACGGACCAGGTACCTTGTCTTAGACGAGCCCACCGCCATGCTGGATGCTAGGGGTCGTAGAGAAGTGTTAGCGGTCCTCGCTCAGCTCAATGAGACCGAAGGGATCGGCGTTGTGATGACATCGCACCGGGCAGAAGAGATGATTTGGGCCAAGAGAGTAGTCATCCTAGACGAAGGACAGGTGCGGGCGATAGGATACCCGAAGGACATAATGGGAGACGAAGAACTCCTGATAGCATCGGGGATAGGGCCTCCCCCTTTGTCCCGGTTGGCAGATGCACTAAGACGCCGCGGATTCCAGCTTCCAAAGCCGATTCTAACCGTAGAAGAGATGGTAAAAACACTATGTCAATCCGTTTAGAAGAGGTAAGCTTAATCTACCACCCGGGCACTCCTTTCCAAACTGCGGCACTTGAGTGCATTACCTGCACCATGACCAAAGGCGACATCACGGGAATCACCGGACCGACCGGCTCGGGAAAGTCGACCCTTCTACAGCTTTTGAACGGCCTGCTCAAACCGAGCTTGGGACAGGTTTTCATCGACGGCGAGCGCATCGACCAATTAGGTGGAGAAAAGCTGACTCAATTGCGCAGGAAGGTGGCTCTTGCCTTTCAGTTTCCGGAAAAGCAGGTCTTCGAGTTGACCGTTAGAGAAGATATAGCCTTCGGTCCGCGGCAGTTGGGATTGAGGGGAGAAGAATTGGAAAATCGGGTATGCTGGGCCATGGAACAGGTGGGGCTACCACCGGCAAGATACGCTGAACGGACCTGCGCTTCTTTAAGCGGAGGGCAAAAACGGCTGGTGGCCTTGGCCGGGATCGTGGCGATGAGGCCTGATTATGTTCTCTTAGATGAGCCATGGGCAGGGCTTGACGCTGTTGCTCGCCAGCACCTGAAGCAGTTTATACTTCGTCTGAAAGGTGAAGGCACCACGGTTGTATTAGTATCCCATGACCTGGAAGACCTGGTCGAGATAAGTGATAGGTTGTTGCTTTTAAAAGAAGGGCGTCTGATTATGCAAGGGCCGACCAGAACTGTGCTGAATCATTGCAGCGAATTGGTGGCGTCCGGTATTGAGGTTCCCGTGTGGCATCGGGTATTGTTGGAGATTAAAAAGCAGTGTCCGGAGGTTAACCTTGCGGTGAGTGATGTGGAAGAAGCCGCCGACGAACTGGAAAGGTTACTCAGGTCTGCACACCTGCGCTGCTGCAGCCGAAAGCAAGAGCATTCGGGCACTCGAGAAAGCGGAGCGTAAACAAGACAATGTCTGGCGGAAATGTACTTGGACAGTATATACCGGTAGAATCTCCCGTACACAGGTTAGAACCTCATACTAAACTGCTTTTGACGCTCATCTTGGCGACGGTGGCGTTCCTAGCCGGCGATTTTGTCGAGCTCAGCTTGGTAACAGGGCTGGTAATTGTTTTTACCATCTTGTCCCGAGTACCCGCTACGCAGTACGTTCAAAGCCTCAAACCGATGCTGGTGCTGGTGGCAGTGACGGTGGCTGCTCAGCTTTTCCTGAGTCAGGTGTTAAATCTCACCGCTGAACACGGCATCGCCCTTAAAGAAGAAGGGGTTAGGCAGGCCCTAACCACAGGGCTGAAACTGCTGCTGGTTTGTTGGGTAGCCCAATGGCTAACCTTTACTACTTCTCCGGTGAAACTGGCTGAAGGGATAAAGGTTTTACTGACACCTTGCCGGAGGGTAGGGGTTCCGGTGGAAGAGCTGGCCATGATAGCCACCATAGCCATCCGTTTTGTGCCCATCGTTTTTGATGAAGCAGAGGAAATGGTAAAGGCCCAGGCCTCGAGGGGCGCCGATTTTGAATCCCTTCACTTTCGCGCAAGGCTAAACAGCATAATATCGGTTTTAGTTCCTCTTGTAAGCCGGTGTTGGCGGAGGGCAGAAGACCTGGCCCTGGCTATGGAGATCAGGGGATACGGGGCCGGTGGCAAGAGAAGTCGGGTCAGGAGGTCAAAGATGACGTTGACCGATTATCTTTTCTTAGCAATTGGTGTCCTTCTATTGATAGGTATCCAATTCACCGGAGGGCGAGGATGAACAGAATCAAAGCATTAGTTGAGTACGAAGGAACCCGATACAACGGTTTCCAGAAGCAACCTCAGGGCTTAACCGTAGAAGGGGAACTGGAAGAAGCCATCCGCAAGCTGACGGGGGAGAACCTTCGACTGCTGGCAGCCGGTCGCACCGATGCCGGCGTTCATGCTCTGGGACAGGTTATCGCCTTTGACACTGAAAGCTCGATACCGCCGGAAAAGTTTGCCCGTGCTCTTAATTCCGTGTTACCTTCAGACATCAGGGTGCTCAAGAGCGAAAAAGCGAAAGAAGGTTTCCATCCCCGTTACCAAGCCCGGGCTAAGGCCTATCGGTACTTGATATACCGCCAGGAGGAGGGACGAACCTTTTACCGTAACCTTGCTTACTACTATCCTCACCCACTGGACCTACCGGAGATGACGAAGGCAGCGCGATATATGGAAGGTACCCACGACTTCATGGCGTTTTGTGCAAGTGGAAGCGGGGTCAGGAACTATGTCAGAACAGTGTTTGAAGTCAACATAAATGAAAAACCGCCATTTCTTCAAATCGACGTTTGCGGCAACGGTTTTTTGTATAACATGGTCAGGATAATGGTAGGTACCTTGTTGGAAGTCGGTAGGAAACGGCTTGACCCTGAAGAGGTTGAGCAGATATTGCTGTCTAGGTGCCGGCAACGCGCCGGACCCACGGTGCCGGCCTGCGGCCTGTACCTCAAGAGGGTATTTTATTGACAAATACGTGGTGATTTTCGTAATATTAAAAGGTACATCAGGCTAATACCCGGAGGTAGAGCCCCGCTACCGGGCAAAGCCTTTTAAGAACCAGCTATTCGAATAGGATATAGGATATAGGAGGGAACGAGTTTGAAGACCTTTATGGCCAAGCCATCCGATGTCGAACGCAAGTGGTATGTATTAGACGCGGACGGGCAGACCCTCGGAAGGTTGGCAGCCCAAGCCGCTTACCTTCTGCGGGGAAAACATAAACCGACGTACACTCCGCACATCGATACCGGCGATTTCGTTATCGTGGTGAATGCCGACAAAGTTCGCTTGACCGGTAACAAGCTTCTCAAGAAGAAATACATTCATCATACCCGTTATCCAGGTGGCTTACGCGAGATGACGTACAGGGATCTACTCGACAAGAACCCGGAAAAGGCAGTGGAGATCGCTATTAAAGGGATGCTCCCCCATAACCGGTTGGGGAAAAAGATGTTTAAGAAGCTGAAAGTCTACCGGGGGCCGGATCATCCACATCAAGCGCAGAAGCCCGAAGCCTGGATACTAAGAGGGTAAGGAGGCGAGAGAATGGCTAAGGTCCAGTACTGGGGGACAGGCAGGAGAAAAACGGCAGTAGCTCGGGTTAGGCTTATCCCAGGAGAAGGCAACATAATCATAAACGGGCGGCGAATGGAAGAATACTTTCCCAACCTGACCCGGAGGCTCTTGGTTATGCAGCCCTTGGAATTGACCGGTATGACCGGACGTTTTGACGTGATTTCAAGGGTGGACGGAGGAGGAATAACCGGGCAAGCGGGAGCCGTCCGGTTGGGGATTGCCAGGGCTTTGGTGCAGGCTAACCCTGATCTCCGTCCTCAGTTGAGGAGAGCCGGTTTCTTGACCAGAGACCCGCGCATGAAGGAACGCAAAAAATACGGCTTACACAAAGCTAGAAAAGCTCCGCAATACTCCAAACGCTAAAAAGGAAGGCAAAGAACCTTCCTTTTTTGCTTTCTAAATGGGGCCCAACACCCATCGCCACTCGCGCTCTCACACCAAGCGGGGTTTTAATTTTTCAATAGCCGCATATAAGTTTACGAGAGGGGGTATGTAAGCTTCCAGGCTTGGGGGGATAGCAGCTGGGTCGGTTGTGGCTATTGGTTATTCAGCTGAAGAGGGTGCAGTCCATTATGGCGGTGGTATTTGCCGCTGTTTTGTTCATCGCCAGTTTACAAGTCGGGGCAGAGGAAGATTACAGCGTGCTATCTTATGCGGTTACGAATAAGATCATCGTTATCGACCCCGGACATGGTGGTATCGATCCGGGAGCGATTGGCCGTAACGGCACCTTGGAGAAAGATGTGAATCTGGAGATTTCAAGGCGTTTAGCTACCTATCTCGGCCAGGCAGGAGCAGTAGTGGTGATGACCCGGGAAACAGACAATGACCTGGCAGACCCAGGATTTGAGGGGAGCCTTATCGAAAGGAAGAGACAGGATCTAGCCCGTCGAGCAGCCAAGGCCCAAGAGGTAAAAGCCGATATGTTCATCAGCATACACTGCAATGCCGACTTCTCCCCCCGGTGGAGCGGAGCCCAGGTTTTTTACTGTCCTACCAGCGAAGAAAGCAGGCACATAGCTATCTCTATCCAGCAGGAATTGAGGAGGATTCTGGGGAATACTAACCGTGAAGCTAAGCCGGCGGTGTACTTCATAACCGAAAAAACATCTATGCCTGCAGTCATCTTGGAAGTCGGATTCCTGTCTAATCCGCAAGAAGAGTTCTTGCTCGCCGATAAAGCATACCAAGCTCGCCTAGCTTATGCCATCTTTTCTGGGATCGTCAAATACCACGTTGAGGAGGCGGGAGAATGATAGTTTACGGGGCCTTGATGCCACACCCCCCAATTATCGTTCCGGAAATCGGAGGGGCCGATCTACTTGAGGCCCAAGCCACGGTGCAGGGAATGAGAGAACTCGCTCAGGAGGTATGCCGACATAACCCGGAAACCCTTGTATTTATCACTCCTCACGGCAATGTTTTCAGCGATACCCTTTCTTTGCTTTGTGGACAGGCCGTTCTCAAAGGAGACCTCGGTGCTTTCGGGCATCCGGAGGTCAGATACCAGCACCCATCAGATCCGGAGTTTGAGCGCCTGCTTCTAAAAGAGGCGTCAGCGAACAAGGTAGAACTCGTCGGCATAACCGAAATCCTGGCCCGGGCTCATGGGTTGAACCCGGATTTGGATCACGGCATCCTGGTACCGCTTTACTACCTGGAACAAGCGGGACTCAAAAAGACTAAGGTGGTGGCAATTTCCATCGGCTTCCTGTCCCGTGAGCGCTTGTACACCTTTGGAACCATTATTGCCAAGGTAGCCCAGTCCCTGGGCCGGAGAGTGGCCATGATCGCATCTGGAGATATGTCCCACCGCCTGAAACATAAGGGTCCGTATTCTTACCATCCCGACGGACAAGTCTTCGACCTGAAGGTAAAGGAGCTCCTAGCGCAAGGAGATGTCAAGGGGGTACTGGAACTACCATCCCAGTTAGTCGAGAATGCAGGAGAATGTGGTTACCGCTCCATAATAGTGCTAATGGGTGCTTTGGAAGGCAGGTCTTTTTCCAGCCTGGTCTTTTCTTACGAAGGCCCGTTTGGGGTCGGTTATCTTGTCGCCGGTTTTATTCCCGGATCCTCTGACCAGTCCAGGACGTTTTTATCCCGTCTTAGAGAGGATAACAGGCGCCAGATCGAGTCCCGGCGCCAGCAGGAGTCCCCCATAGTCAGGTGGGCTCGCGAATGCTTGGAGACGTACGTACGTCAGGGTAAAAAGGCGGAGCTACCTCCCGAACTCCCACAGGAATTAAAGAAGCCAGCCGGTGCATTTGTTTCTCTGAAAAAGGAAGGGCAACTCCGCGGTTGTATAGGTACCATTTTGCCCACGCAAAAAAACCTGGCCTTAGAAATCAGAGAGAATGCCATCAGCTCCGGTACCAGGGATTACCGCTTTTCTCCGGTTACAGAAGAGGAACTGGATGAACTGGTTTACTCGGTCGATGTACTGGGCCAGCCGGAAGCTGTGTCGGGCAGAGATCAGCTGGACCCCAAGAAGTATGGGGTTATCGTCAGGTGCGAAGGCCGGACCGGGGTGCTGCTGCCAGACTTGGAGGGGGTTGATACGGTAGACCAGCAGATCAATATTGCTCTCCAAAAAGCCGGTATTAGACCAGACGAGCCTTACCAGATAGAGCGTTTTAAGGTAACGAGGTACAAGTAACATGGACAGACACGAGGCGAGATTTTGGGAGAAACAAGAACAAAGCAAAGTGCGGTGTTTGCTCTGCCCCCACCGATGTGTCCTAGATAACGGCAAAAACGGGATTTGCCGGGTCAGGGTTAATCAAAACGGCGTGCTTTACACCCTCAACTACGGCGAGATAGGGGCCATTGCCCTTGATCCCATCGAAAAGAAACCCTTATACCATTTTTATCCGGGCATGGCAATACTGTCGGTTGGGACGGTGGGCTGCAACTTGTCTTGCGGCTTTTGCCAGAATTACGAACTGGTTGTGGGGGATGTTCCTCGGCGAAGAATGGAACCCGAAGAAGTAGTCCAACTGGCCGAAGAAGTAAGGAGCCGGGGAAACATCGGTATCGCATACACATACTCAGAACCCCTGGTGTGGTACGAGTTTGTGGCCGATACGGCTCGTCTGGCAAGGAAAAGAGCTTTGAAGAATGTTCTAGTAACTAACGGGTTCGTTGAAGAAGAGCCGCTACTCAATCTGCTACCATATGTAGACGCCATGAATATAGATCTAAAATCTTTTAAGGACGAGTTTTATCGTAAAACCTGTAAAGGCCGGTTGGCCCCTGTTATGCGCACCATAGAGATTTGTAGCCGCAGAACTCATGTCGAAGTGACGACTCTCTTAATTCCGGGATTGAACGATAGCCCAGAGGAGATTAGCCAGCTGGCGGGGTGGTTGGCGTCTATCAGTCCCGATATAGTCCTGCATTTGTCGCGCTATCACCCGGCCCGCGAATTCAACCTTCCGCCTACTCCTGCCACCACTATGCACCAGACACGGGAAACCGCCAGGCAGTACTTGAAGCACGTTTACCTTGGCAATCTGGGATCCGTCGACAATAATACCTATTGTCGAGATTGCGGAAACTTGCTGGTGGAGCGTTCGGGCTATTATACAGGTATCAAAGGCGTTCGGGAAGGAAAATGTTCTGGTTGTGGAGGATCGGTGCCTATAGTTGGGGACCAAAACGTCTAGTCCTATTAAGCCTGCAGAATTTTATCTAATTTTATTCTTAGCAGGAGAAGGATTTTGAAAGAATAGCTAGAATAGAAATCTAAATAAAGGGGACTAGCAACTTTTGCAGCCATTAGCGACGTTGGAACAGCCGATCTTTAACTTGAAGGTATAATGCTGGTCTCACGTAGATAAAAATATAATACGAGGAGGTATCTGTAAGGTGGAACTGGCGAATGTATTGTACGAGAAAGAAGGAGACATAGCAATAGTAACCGTGAACCGGCCTAAAGCCCTGAATGCTCTTAATGCAGAAACGTTAGCCGATATCGAAAAAGCTATGGATGCAGCTGCGGCCGATCCGGAAGTAAAGGTCGTTATACTTACAGGAGCAGGGCGTGCTTTTGTGGCCGGCGCGGATATTACTTTCATGCAGAACATGAAACCTCTGGAAGGCAGGGCTTTTGCCATGTTAGGACAGGCCGTTTTCCGGAAGATCGAAACGATGGAAAAGCCTGTCATAGCTGCGGTGAACGGGTTTGCGCTTGGTGGTGGCTGTGAGCTGGCTATGGCTTGCGACTTCCGTATAGCGTCAGACGCTGCGAAGTTCGGGCAGCCCGAAGTTGGACTGGGCATCACCCCAGGATTTGGCGGTACTCAGAGGCTGCCGAGACTAGTGGGTGAAGGCATGGCCAAAGAACTGTGCTACACCGCCGACACGATTGACGCGAATGAAGCCCTGCGTATAGGCTTGGTAAACCACGTGGTTCCGGCTGACGAACTGATGACTTATGTCAAAAACGTGGCCAAGAGGATCGCTAGCAAGGGACAACTCGCGGTTAGAGGATGCAAGAAGGCTATCAACGAAGGCATGCAGGTCGACATCGACCGGGCTATGGGCATCGAGGCCGATATCTTCGGCATCTTGTTCTCGACCGAGGAACAGAAGGAAGGCATGACCGCATTTGTAGAAAAGAGAAAGCCGGCGTTCACCGGGAAATAGGGATTAGATCACTGGCTAAGCGTGCGGCAGGCGGGTCAGCCCTGAAGAGATACACAAAAGGGCTGACCCCATTTTAACCCGGGATAGGAGCCGTAAGGTGGCAAAGAGGTAATAGCTGCCTCTTTACCATAAGTCGTCAGCAGGGGGGGTGAGCTTTTAGACTTTATCCCGAGGTGTCTGTGTTATTTATTGAATTAATTCTTTGGAGGAGGGGTTTTTAATGTCAGGACATGGTGGAGGATGGGCAAATCCTGCCCCGGCAGGACTGGTAGCACTGGCAGTAGCGTGTTTCACTTTCTTCGCAGTATTGTGCGGCAAAGTTGAACACACCTGTATTCCTCTGTTAGGTATCTGGTTGATCGGCGGCGGCATTGTACAGCTGATAGTCGGCTTGATTGAGCTGAACGAGGGCGCAGTTACTGGCGGCAACGTGTTCACTTTCTTCGCTGCTTTCTTCATGTTTGTCGGTGCTTTTGAATTCTTATTCAAGTATTTTGCTGCATTGAACGGATGGCAGATAGATGCTAGGATCGATGGTTGGGCCTGGTTAGTCCTGTGGATAGCGCTCTGGCTGTGGACTCCCGCATACTTCAAGTCTACACTCGTGATGACACTTCTTTTGCTATGCTTAGACGTGGCTGTTCCACTGGTAGCTTTGAGAGATCTCGGCCTTGTGGGAGCTTCTGCTAGCCCGATAGCTGGGTATTTGCTGCTCTTCACTGGGATTTTCGGCCTGTGGCAAGCTACTGCTATAGTTCTTAACACAACGTACGGAAAGACCATTATCCCGACCGGCGGTCCGCTGGTTAAGTAAAGGGTAGCGTAGGAGCTTAACATTAGGATAAAGTATTTTGCACTTGTCTAAAGAAAGACAGTTGACATTTGTGAAAAAGAGCTAAACAATAGCAGGTCGCGCGACCTGCATTTTTTTGGTAGGACAGGATATACTTAGTCTCAATAGATTGCTTCAATCAGGCTGTAAAATTGAATAAGTAGCCGACAACTGTAGCGATACCAAAGAGGGTGACGATGTATGCTATCATCAGTTTCCGCTTAAATATCGATGACAAGAGGGTGAGTTCGGGTATGCTGGCTCCGGCTCCTCCGATCAGCAAGGCCATGACAGTGCCGACCGAAATGCCTTTCTTTACAAATGCAGAGGCAATAGGAATCATAGTCTCGGTTCTGACGTACATGGGAACACCTATCGCGGCTGCCAGCGGCACAGCGAAAGGATTACCTGCTCCCGCGTACTTGATGAAAAAGCCTTCCGGAACGAATCCGTAAATGAAAGCGCCGATACCTACCCCGACCAGAAGATAAGGGATCATCTGTCGGTAAAGGTTTTGGGCGAATCCCCAGGCAACAGCCAGTCTTGGTTTCAGGGCTTCCCACCCAGAGGCATCCTCAACCGTTGTTATAGCTACCTCTTCTTGAGCTCCAACGATCCTCACCGCTCTAACCTCGCGCTCGAGGTTCAAGCCGCCGAGGATGATGCCCGCGAGAACCGCGGCTACGAAAGTGGCGGCAACATAGAGCACAGCCACTCTGAATCCAAAGATCACGGCGAAAAGCGAAATCACGGCTATGTTTAAAACCCCCAGCGGTGAAGCGATCAGGAAGGACATGGCAGTGCGAAACGGAACACCGACATTTAGCAATCCTACCAATGCTGGAATAGTGGAGCAGGAGCAGAACGGAAGAAGGCCTCCGAAAACCGCACCCAAAATGTTTCCAGCAATTCCTCGACCATATCGGGAGAGGATGCCCTCCACTTTCTTAGGTGAAACGTAGGTCGTTATCAACCCGATGATGAAGGTAATCCCGACAAAAAGGATGGTTAGCTCTAGTGAGATATACACAAACCAATAAGCAGCTTCTCGCAGGCTGTTCAGACCGTCCATTACTATCCTCCTCAGTGGCGTTTATATGCCATTAATACCCTGCGGCAGGATCTTTATAGACGACTCGAGCCGCGGTTTCATGGTGGTTATACCCAGGTATTGCGGTATTACCCTTGCTAGTTTTTCTGTGTTTCCTGCTGCGCGCTATCCCCGGCGGAGGCGTCTACATTGGCTTCCTTGACAGCATCAGATGCTTCGTCTACAGGAATAATCTGGACTCCACAACAACCGCCGCTGCTCTTTCCGAAGATTCGGGATAGAATACCGCCTTTCTTCTCATCTTTCTCACCTTTGGTGTTGGCCACTGTTGCCTCACCTCCTTTCCAAGCATAATCGTTGAAACCAGAAGTGCGTACGAGGCGGGATGACCGCTCAGACATGAGATTCCTCTGCTACCGCTTCCAGCACGTACCTGGCGGCTTCGCCCCAGGCCTGAGCAGCAACTTGATATGCCTGTTCGCCTTTTTCGGTCAGGGTGTACACCTTGCGCTCGCGCCCCGACACCACCTGCACTGCCACCGACAGAATCCCCGACTCTTCCATGTCTCTCAGTAAGGGATACAGGCTGCCCTCGGTCGGCGCGCAGCGACCGTTGGTAAAAGACGCCACCTGTCGGCTAATCTCGTACCCGTGCAGTGGTCTCAGATGGAGGGCATGAAGTATAAAAAAACGGGAAAGACTCATCCTTATAAGGCTGACCCAATATTCCCTCGAGTCGTACCTAATCATAACCGCCACCCCCTATACCTATTGAGGATATACATAGCCTATAGAGGCATTGTAGAGATACACATTGAAGTTGTCAATATCCGTAGCCGGACTGATTCGCAAAAAGTTGCCAAGAATGTTGACACGATTTAATAAACCAATTATTATAAAACTACACAATAATATAAGGAATTGCTTATATATAGAGGTGAACTGCGATGATAAACGAACTTGAGATTTTCTTTAAAGCACTAGGTGAACCGACCAGGCTAAAGATTGTCAAACTACTTTCCTTGCAAGAGCTGTGCGTGTGCGAGCTGGTGGCTGTTTTAGACATGAGCCAGCCGCGGGTGTCACAGCACCTGAAGGTCTTGAAGAAAGCCGGCCTGATCAAAGAAAGGAAAGAACGGCAGAGGTGTTTTTACAGCCTGGACCCGGTTATAGGTTCTGGGGTAATAGAGCTGTTTGCCGATTACATGAAGAGGAACCTGGAGGACATACAAGAGTTGGCGCCGGAAAAAGAACGCCTGGCCGTCTTGGACGAAGACGTTAGGGTGAGACAGTGTAAGGCGGGAGAAAAGCCGGTTCCAATCTCTTGAGCGAAAAGTACCAGTAACGGCCGCCGAAAAGCGTGGTAATGCTTTTTAAAAACGGTTGAGAGTGCATGGGCACAAAATTTGCGCTGCTGCGCGAGGCTGTTTCTAGTTTTCCCCCTATTGTCGACTTTTTGCTCAGAGGGTTTTAGAACGGGCAGGGTGCCATGAAGCTTGGAAGGGGGTGGACATAGGACCGAAGCCAAAGATGATGATGAAGTAAATGGTTGGTTGACGAACGGTCAATGACGGTGGAAGAGTCCATTGGAGGAGGGAGATTAGTGACTTATCTTGTTTTCTTTATAGTGGGTATTCTGGAGGGAGTGATTGGCGGGCTGTTGGGAACAGGTGGTTGTGCCTTGATCATGCCGGTTATCAGGTTCGGGTTTGATTTTGCCCCGGCCTTAGCAGTAGGTACGACTTTGACCGCCGTGGTCTTTACTGCGAGCTCGGGGGCTATCCAGCACATCAAGATGGGTAATGTCGACAAAAAGAAACCGCTATGCTTACAGCTTACAGCGGTATTCTGGGGGTTATCATAGGGTCCATCGTCTTCGGATATATCAAGCCTTACGGTTCGCTGATCGACTTGATTATCGGTATCGCTTTTATTGTGGTTACTCTCCGCATGCTGTACGAGGGTATAACCGGGTTAATAGCGGCGGCACCGCCTCAGCCTGCTCCAGCCAGCGGTCAAGGGCTGCCGGGAACTCCTTTGAGCAAGAGCATATTGGGTTCAGCCATCGGTTTTCTCACCGGGATAATTGGGCTCGGAGGCGGGTACGCCTGGTACCTTCTTTCCTCTACCTGTTTAAAGCGCCCATGCGGTTCGCTATCGGAACTTCTATGGCTTCCTTTGTATGGATGGCTTTGGTGGGAGCTATTTTCAAGCTGTACCAGCACGTGGTAAATATTCCAGTGGCCATTACCCTCGGTTTGGGAGCAGTCATCGGTGCCATCTATGGAGCAAAACTGGTGGCCCGGTTCAAGCCTGCGGCTCTGAAGACCTTGTTTGGCCTCTTGTTCTTGTACGTTTCTCTGAAGTACATCCTGATATACTTCGGCATAACCATTTAAACGGCAGCCGTGCCGGCTAAAAGACCTTGTTTCGGAAGCATGACCTGGGCTTTTCTGGGTGTCACTGGCAGTTATAGAAGGAAAGGAGGTGAAAAAAATGGGGGACGAAAAGATACTGGTAGAGGTGTTTGACGGCAAGGCAGTAGCCATAGGATGCGGGTGTTCTGCTCCCTGTGGGAGTGATGACGGCTGCGGGGCAGAAATCTCCTGGAAGGAAGCAACCGAAAAGCTGGCTGAGGATCTCGGCCGGACTTATGGAGAAAAGGTTGAAGTCAAGTATGTGGACACGAGAGAAAAGGGGATCAAGGCATACCCTATGATTCAGCGTTTGGCTGACGTCGGCTACCCCTTCCCCATCATAAGCATAGGAGGCAAGCCGCGTTTGGCGGGAGCGATCGATGTGGAGCAGATACAGTCCATGCTCGACGAGTTTCTGAGTGCCTAGATAAACCCATAAAGCTACAAGCGATTCATAGAGAAGGGAGTGGAGGGTAAGAGAATGAGTGAATCGGTTAGTGCCAAACTGTCCTTTTTGGACCGCTACCTTACCTTGTGGATATTCCTGGCGATGGTTGTAGGGGTAGGGGCTGGCTACTTCTACCCCTCGATAGCCAACTTTTGGGGCAAGTTTCAAATCGGCACCACCAACATGGCCATAGCTATCGGCCTGATACTGATGATGTACCCGCCCTTGGCCAAGGTTAGGTATGATGAACTCCCCACCGTTTTCAGGGATAGGAAGCTCCTGTCTCTTTCCCTAATCCAGAACTGGATCGTAGGTCCCATAGTGATGTTTGTTCTGGCAGTGCTGCTTTTGCCCGACAAGCCCGAGCTTATGCAGGGCGTCATCCTGGTTGGGTTGGCCCGCTGCATCGCCATGGTATTGGTATGGAACGACTTGGCAGAAGGCAGTCCCGAGTATGCGGCCGGCTTGGTGGCATTCAACGCCATATTTCAGGTTCTGACCTACTCTATTTATGCCTACATCTTTTTGACCATAGTACCCAAGTGGCTGGGATTAACCAGCGCGGCGGTCGATGTCTCGATGGCCGAGATCGCCAAGAGCGTTTTCATTTACCTGGGCATTCCTTTTATCGCGGGCTTTCTCACCCGCACTACCATGGTGCGGTCAAAAGGCCGGGAGTGGTATGAAGGACAGTTCATCCCCCGCATCAGCAAGCTTACCTTGATCGCCCTTCTTTTCACCATCTTGGTAATGTTTTCGTTAAAAGGGAATGTAATCGTAACCCTGCCGCTCGATGTTTTGAGGGTAGTAATTCCTCTGACCTGTTACTTCGCCTTTATGTGGCTGGTGACTTTCTTTATAGGGAAATGGATAGGTGCCGACTATCCGAAGACTACTACCATAGCCTTCACCGCCGCCAGCAACGATTTCGAGCTTGCTATCGCGGTGGCGGTAGCTGTTTTCGGCATCCATTCCAGTCAGGCCTTTGCCACTGTTATCGGGCCTTTGGTGGAAGTGCCGGTGCTTATCAGTTTGGTTAACTTGGCCTTGCATTTCAAACGCAAGTACTTTACTCATGAAATGGTCGGAGCGCGCTGAGCGGATTCCGGTTAAACAGGGATTGTGAGGGATGCTGGGGAAGCGGTAACAACCAACGCACAACTACTGGGTATGCTAGCTGAATAAGAGGAGGGAGTTTAGAGTGAGCCAGGAATACATGGAGGTTACCTATGACAAGTTTACATTTAGGGTAATGAAGGGTTACCTGTATCACCCTGAAGAGTGCTGGGTCAAGCGGGAAGGAGACCTGGTGGTGGTAGGCGTCACCGATTTTCTCCAGACCAACGCGGGTGATGTGGCGTTCATCGAACTGCCGGAAGCGGGGAAAGAAGTAAAGCAGGGGGACGAAGCAGGGGTAATAGAGACCATCAAGACTACTGTGACCCTTATATCACCGGTAAGCGGCGAGATCGTGGAGGTGAACACTGCTTTGGAGGACGATCCCCAACTCATAAACTCCGATGCCTACGGCGAGGGTTGGATCTTCAAGATCAGACCTACCGCCTGGGACCAGGATGCCGAGAAACTGATGGCAGCCGAAGCGTACTTTCCGGTAATGGAAAAGAAAATCAAGGCAGCCTTGGAAAAGTAACAGGGAGGGGTTCGGGTTGACGAAAAAGATAATGGTTTTACCTTGCAGCGGCATCGGTAAGGCCTACGGCGAGATTAGCCGGCAGGCGGCCTACGAGCTAATAGACGACATCCGTCCCGAGGACGTTACTACTGCTTGTCTCGGCCGCTTTATGATTCGCGATTCTGAGGTGGTGGAACAGGCCAAAAACAGCTTCATCATCACGGTGGACGGGTGCGCCAAGGAGTGCGCACTCAAGAATGTCGAGGCCGCCGGGCTAAAGGTAGATAAAGCGGTCAGAACTATAGAGGTCTTCAAAGAACACCGGGATCTCAAACCGGAAGGGGTCTTGCAGTTGGGCGAGCCTGGTTTTAAGCTGGCCCATATCCTGGCTCAAAAACTAGCGGGCGAAGTCGATTGCCTTATGAAGGAGGAGGGGTAGGCATGGCTCAAGCTATCAAGCTGGACAAAAAGCCGAAAGCTTTAAAGGTAGGCATAGTTCCCTGTAACGGAGAAGAGATCTGCGAAGGCACCTTGACCCGGTTTGCCTGCCGCAAGGTGCTCGATGAACTGCGCCCGGGCCAGACCGTTACTCTTTGCCTGCCTCTCTTCATAGCCGGTGACGAGAAGGAACGGAATTTTGCCAACCGTTTTCCTACCATCACCGTCGACGGGTGCGAAAAGCGCTGCAGCCAGATCTCTACCGAGAAGCTGAGCGGCAAGCCCGCTTATTCGCTGGTAGTGTCTGATGTGCTCCAAAAACATGGCATTTCCCTGTCCGATACGCGCCGTGTCTTAACCGACGAGGGCCAGGAAGCTGTTAACGTCCTGGCACAAGAAATAGCCAAGAGAGTGGACGAAATCTTGGCCGGATAGGGGGGGTAATGATGCCGGTCTATACAAACAAGGTGGTCTGGAAAGGAGGACACTTCGGATATACCTACTGCGAAAACGGAACCGAGATGGAGTTTTCGGCTCCTCCGGCCCTGTACGGCCACCCCAACATGATGACGCCGGAAGACGCTTTCGTGATGGCGGTAAACACCTGTGTGCACATGATGGTCATCTGGGCAGCGGAACGACTGCAACTGGATCTGGTGGCCTTTGAATGCGTGGCTGAGGGCGAGGTGGAGGAATTCTTAGACAGGACTTCTTGGTTCAAGAAGTTGGTTCTCCGGCCTAAGCTCACGGTCCGAAGTGCTTCCAGAAAGAAAGTGGAAAGAGCTCTAGAGATGGCTCGCAAGTATTCGACTATAGCCGAATCCGTGAAAAGTGAGGTAATTATCGATCCGGAGATAGAGATAGTCGAGTGAGGAGTGATTAAGGTGGGCGAGCGAGTATTCGATGTGGTGTTTATTGGGGGTGGGCCTGCCGGTTACCAGGGCGCGATTCGTGCCGCCCAGCTGGGGATGAAGGTGGCTGTAGTCGAGTCGCGGGAATTGGGTGGAGTGTGTCTTAACCGGGGCTGCATTCCGACCAAGGCTATTCGAGCGTCGGCTGAACTTCTTTCCCGAGCGCGGCGGGCCAGGAATTACGGTATCGAGATCGACACGGTTCGCCCCGATGTTAAAGCCATTATCGCTCGAAAGAATAAAGTGGTGAGCCTCTTACGCGGGGGCATAGCTCAGCTTTTCCGAAGCCGCAGGATACAGCACCTGGAAGGGACCGGGCGCCTGCTTTCCCCGCGCGAGGTCGAGGTTGAAACCTCAACCGGTTTGATCAGGTTAAGGACGGAAAAGATAGTTATTGCCACAGGATCCAGACCTTCAATCCCTCCTCCATTTGACGGATTGACCGGCGAAATAAAGGGGGTGCTGACTACCGACGATATCCTAGAGATATCCGAGGTGCCGGCCTCCCTCTTCATCGTCGGTGCCGGTGCGGTGGGAGTGGAGATGGCTTCAATAATGGCTGAACTGGGAAGCTCGG
This sequence comes from Syntrophothermus sp., assembly GCF_013314835.1. Taxonomy (NCBI): domain Bacteria; kingdom Bacillati; phylum Bacillota; class Clostridia; order Eubacteriales; family Syntrophomonadaceae; genus Syntrophothermus; species Syntrophothermus sp. The sequence continues at coordinate 17,186 of NZ_JABUEX010000011.1, read as the reverse complement.
TAACCCTGCTGGAGGCGAAAGACCGCATACTCCCAAGAGAAGACGAGGAGATGGCGACCTACATGACGCGCATGCTGAAAAGGCAGAAGGTGAAGGTGCTTACTGGACTGTCTGTAAACGAAGTGGTTCCAGGAGAAAAAGTGGCTCTGACTCTGTCGAACGGGCAAAAGTGGGAAGGGGATGCGGTCTTGCTGGCAGCAGGCCGGGTCCCCAACGTCGAATCGATTGGACTCGGTTCCGTTGGGCTGGAGGAAACTGGCAGGCCTCTGGCAGTGAACGAGCATATGGAAACGGGTGTCCCCGGAGTGTTTGCAGCCGGGGACGTTGTCGGCGGATGGCTCCTGGCCCACGTCGCTTTCGCCGAGGGAATAACGGCGGCTGAAAATGCGGCAGGGCTGAGGTCTTGCATGGACTACCGGGTTGTTCCCAGGTGTGTTTTCGCTTTCCCCGAGTATGCGGCGGTGGGGTTGACCGAAGAACAGGCTAGAGAACAGTTCCCGGCCACCGCTTTCAGCTTCCCATTTAAATCTCTGGGCATGGCTCAGGCCTTAGGGGAATGGGAAGGCATGGTGAAACTGGTGGTGCACGAGAAGAACGGCCAGATACTGGGAGGCCATGTTATAGGGCCCCACGCGGCGGATCTCATCGCCGAGATCGCACTGGCCATGCGCCACCATATCCCGGCCAAAGGTATCGTGGAAACCATACACACGCACCCCACTTTGTCCGAAGCTATCCTCGAAACAGCCCAGGCTGCCTGCGGCCAGGCCATCCACATTCTGCCTGGAGAACATACCAATAAGTAGCCACAGATGAACACCGATTAGCTCTGATTCACACAGATTTTTTAGTTTTGGACACAGACGACGGATGCTTCTAACGCTTGGTAGACAACTTCTAACATGGTGAACAAAAACAGGCTTTACTAGTGATATTTGAATTAGTGTAAATCGGTGAAAAATCTGTGTCCATCTGTGGCTGAGAAATGGACGTGGTAATATGGGGAGAACCGCAGCGCCGGAGTGGTTGCTGGAAACCGTAAGAAAAGCGAAGAGGCCGGAGAACGTCACAGTTTATAAGGATACAAGCAACGAAGTGACGGCGCACAGGCTGAACACCGTATGCGAGGAGGCCAGGTGCCCTAACCGGGGAGATTGTTTCTCGCGGGGTTCGGCTACTTTCATGATACTAGGGGATGTCTGCACCCGAAATTGCCGCTTCTGTGCGGTCAAGCACGGGCGCCCGGTGCCTCTAGATCCGGAAGAGCCGCTCCGGATAGGAAGGGCTGTTAAAAACTTGGGGCTGAGACACATAGTAATTACATCAGTCACCAGGGATGATCTCGTCGATGGCGGAGCAGGCCATTTTGCGGCGGTGATAAGGGAACTTCATGGGCTGCCGAACCCGCCCTCAGTTGAGGTTTTGGTTCCCGACTTCAAGGGTTCTTCCGAGGCTCTGAACCAGGTGTTGGACGCAGAGCCCGAGGTTTTCGCCCACAACGTAGAAATGGTGCCCCGCCTGTACCGAGAAGTGCGGCCGGGAGCCGTGTACGAGCGCTCTCTCGATGTGTTAGCTGCGGCCCAAAAAGAATCCTGCCCGGGTACGGTCACAAAATCTGGTTTTATGTTGGGCTTAGGTGAAACCGAGAGAGAAGTACTGGCGTTGCTCGAAGACCTGCGGGATGCAGGGGTAGCCCTGTTGACCATAGGTCAGTACTTAGCTCCTTCCTGGCGGCATTACCCGGTTGCCCGCTACGTTACGGCTGAAGAGTTCGCCGAGTGGGAAAAAGTGGCTTACAAAATGGGATTTCTCGGAGTAGCATCAGGACCCCTGGTGCGAAGCTCTTACCGGGCAGGTTACTACTATCGGAAGGTGACTGATGGTGTCTAAGCAATGGCGTCTGATTAGAAGCGGGTTGGGGGAACCGGCCTGGAACATGGCGGTCGATGAAGCCCTCGCTGTCCTGCACTCTGAGGAAGAAGGAAGAACGCCGGTCTTGCGGTTGTATACCTGGGAGCCGCCGGCCTTGTCGCTGGGGTATTTTCAGGATATGAGCGAGATCGACCTTGCGGCCTTGATCCGACTGGGCATAGTTCCGGTAAAGCGGATCACGGGAGGCAGGGCCGTACTGCATTACGGCGACCTGACCTATAGTGTCGTGGCAACTGCTGGAAAGGATACGCCGGAAGGAGTCGTGGCTTCCTACCGGTATTTGTGCCAGGGGCTTTTACAGGCTTTTGCCGACCTCGGAATAAAGGCTGAGTTGGGACGGGCTAAGCCGTCCGCTCCGGCTTGGTCAGAAGCCTGTTTTGCGACGGCTACAACCAGCGATATAACCTGGCAGGGCAAAAAATTCGTGGGCAGTGCCCAGAAGCGTTTAGGAAGAACACTTTTGCAGCACGGATCAATCCTGGTTTTTCCCCAGGGTCAGCTTTTGACTGAAGTTTTTGCCTGCGAGGGAGAGGCCAAGTGCCGCGCTTTGCTGGAATCGACGACCTGCTTGCAGTCGATCTTGGCAAAAACACTCACCTTAGGCGAAGTGGGGGAAGCCGTTATCCGGGGCTTCAGCCGGGCCTTGGGTATTCAGTTTGAGGAGGACGAGCTAAACGACAAAGAGAGAAACCTGGCTGCCAGCTTGGTTCCTAAATATGAGCTGCTTCCTATTCTATCAGAGTTTTGATAGAATATGCATATAATATGCGGGAGGTGGCTATCATGCCGAACATCAGACCGAGCTCTGATTTCAGAAATAAGTATAACGAGATTTCGGACTTCTGCCACAAATATTCGGAACCGGTGTTTATTACCAAGAACGGAAGAGGCGACCTGGTGGTCATGAGTATTGAAACTTATGAAAAGCTGGTCGGCAAGTTTGAACTGTACAGGCTGCTGGACGAAGGGATGGAGGCCCTGAAAAACCGCAAAGTCGTCCCTGCCCAGGACGTGTTTTCAAAAATAGAAAAAGGATTACCAGAATGAAAAAATACAAAGTTTTGATGACTGAACCGGCGGCCAATGATCTCAAGGAAGTTATGCGGTATATTGCAGGGGAACTGCGGGAGCCTGCTACCGCACAGAAACTGATTGGCAAGATCAGGGATGCCGTAATCAGCCTTGCCGAAATGGCGAGCCGCCACCCGCTGGTGGCAGACGAAGTTCTGGCAGCAAAGGGTATACGAAAGCTTCCTGTGGAAAACTATATTGTCTTTTATGTGGTTTTCGAAGAGGATAAGACGGTTACGATAGTTAGAATTTTATATGGTAGACGGAACTGGGAGCATTTGCTGTGAAGGGGGGTCTGCGTTAATCAGCGTCAAAAGATAATCTTACCTGCCTATTTCCTGGCTTTCACGTAAGCGCTGGCGAAGGCGCCGTCTAGTTCCGCTACCTCCGACTCTGACAGATTCTTCAGGCTACCCCCCGCTATGTCCTCCAGCACTTTGCCTTGGTAAACAATAACAGGCTGGACTTCGATGTCTTTAAAGCCTACTTTTTTCAAGATGTTCTCGTATTCTTTCACATCGAGTGCACCGGCGATGCAGCTTACCCAAAGAGACGCTAATTCTCTTGCCGATTCAGGCACAGGTTTCACGGAAACGATATCCGCGATGCAGAGCCTGCCTTGCGGCTTGAGCACGCGGTAGACTTCGGCTAAGGCCTTTTCTTTATCGGGCGAGAGGTTGATGACGCAGTTAGACATCACTACATCGCACGAGTCATCCGGCAGGGGAATGTCTTCGATGAACCCTTTCAGAAATTCCACGTTAGTGACGCCCATCTGCTCTTTATTCCGGTTGGCAAGGGCAAGCATTTCGTCGGTCATGTCCAAACCGTAAACTTTGCCTGAAGGTCCCACGTATTTAGAGGCTGCCAAGACATCGAGCCCGCCTCCACTGCCTAAATCGAGAACGACTTCTCCCTCTTTGAGATCTGCCAGTAACAGGGGATTGGCGCATCCTAACGAGAAATTCACCGCTTCCCGGGGCAGGTTTTCCAGCTTGTCAAGGTCGTATAAAACTATGGCATTAGCGATTGGGGTGCAACAGGAACCGCTGCTGCAGCAGCTAGCCGGAGTTCCGGCTTTTGCCTGCTCGGCCAGGCGACCATAAAATTCTCTCACTTCTTGCCTGATATCTTTCTCCAAAAGGATTCTCCTTTCTTTTCCGAATATGTAGCCGCAGATGCGCACAGATGCTGGCAGATGAACACATGATGTATACTAAAAACCAGTAGAAAGCGAAATATTTTGGACATTTTGTGATGACCCCAGAGGGGTCACGGAGTCTCTTTTCACGTTTCGAGATCGAAGCTGTTGCTACTGACAATTACTCTATTACTACACATTTTAACCGAGTTCTACCCGTTCTGTCACCTCTACGCGCGGCAAAAAATTCCAAACCGCAAGCCTTAAACTCTTGCAAGGATATACATACATATGTATAATTATAGACATGTTTGTAGGGAGAAACTATTCCTGCGGAGTCTTTATTCGTTTGTCTACTTACATCATGAGTACAGCGCTAGGGGAGGAAGACGGCGTGATACCGGTAGGAATAATTGGAGACGGATACACGGCAGCAGAGCTGATGAGGATTCTCTGCCGGCACCGGGGGATCCGGGTAGTAACCGTTTTTTCTACGGAGAACATCGGCAAAGAATTGTCCGAAGTATATCCCCACCTGATAAGGTTTGCTGAAGTCAGTTGTGAAAAAGCGGACATTGCTAAGCTGAAGCGGGAGTGCCAGGTGGTTTTCCTAGCTTTGCCCCACGGATTGTCTGCGCCCATAGTGCGGGAATTGATAGGCTCCGGCATCAGGTGCATCGACCTGGGAGCCGATTTCCGGCTGAAGGATCCTAAGATTTACGAGGAATACTATGAAGTTACGCACGAAGCTCCGGAGTTGCTTGATGTGGCCGTATACGGGTTACCTGAAATATACAGGGAAAAGATAAGGGGAACCATGATAGTAGCGAATCCGGGATGTTTTCCTACCGGGGCGATTCTGGCTTTGGCTCCTCTTTTGAAGGAGGGGTTGGTCGAGACCGAGAACATCGTTATCGATTCTAAGACCGGGGTATCCGGGGCCGGAAGAAGCCTTAAGTTGGCCAGCCATTTCTGCGAGGTGAACGAAGGGGTCAAGGCGTACAGCGTAGGCAGCCACCGCCACGCTCCAGAAATCGCGCAGGAGCTCAGCTTTGCCGCTGGGCAGGAGATCGAGATAACCTTTACACCCCACCTGATTCCCATGAGCCGGGGAATACTGACGACTGCCTACGTTAAGATTAGACCGGGAGTGACTGAAGAGCAGGTTAGAGAGGTTTTCGCTGACCAGTATGCGGGCGAGCATTTTGTGAGGGTTTTGCCAGAAGGGACGTACCCACATACCCGCTGGGTCTATGGAAGTAATTTCGTCGATATCGGCATTTTTGTGGACGACAAGAAGCGTCGGGCTATAATAATTAGCGCTATAGATAACCTGAACAAAGGGGCTTCAGGGCAGGCGGTCCAGAACTTCAATATAATGTTCGGACTTGAAGAGACTGAAGCACTGGACTTTGCAGGAATCTTTCCATAAAACAAGGGAGGGCAGGTTGGATGCAGGTAATTACAGGAGGAGTTACAGCCCCGAAGGGTTTTCTCGCCCAAGGGGTTATGGCAGAGATAAGAAAAAAAGGCAAAAAGGACGTAGCCGTAATCTATAGCGAGGGTTTGGCTAGGGCGGCCGGGGTATTTACTACTAACCTGGTGCAGGCAGCGTGCGTGAAATACACTAAGCAGGCCATCGCCGACGGGCAGGCCCAGGCCATCGTGGTCAACAGCGGCAATGCCAACGCCTGTACCGGGGCCCACGGCGAGAAAGATGCATATCTAATGGCTGAAGCCGCGGCAAGAGCGCTCAAACTTGAGCCTCGAGACGTGTTGGTGGCCTCGACCGGGGTCATGGGGGTACCGTTGCCTATGGACAGGGTTAAAGCCGGGATTGAACGGGCGTGCCAGGGATTGAGTCGGGAGGGCGGTCTGTGTGCAGCTGAAGCCATAATGACCACCGACACCGTTGTTAAAGAGACAGCGGTAGAGGTTGAGATCGAAGGCAGAGCGGTTCGCATAGGCGGAATGGCTAAAGGTTCTGGCATGATTCATCCCAACATGGCTACTATGCTGGCTTTCATAACCACCGATGCCAACATCAGCGCCGAGTGTTTGCAGAAAGCACTGCGCGATTCGGTAGACATCTCGTATAACATGATAAGCGTTGACGGCGATACCTCAACCAATGATATGGTGCTCGTTTTGGCCAACGGGCTGGCGGGTAACCCCGAGATCAGCGACGAAGCATCGGAGGCATACCTGGCTTTCAAAGAAGCCTTCAATTACGTAAATGTGGAACTCGCCAAGATGATAGCCCGGGATGGGGAAGGAGCGACGCGTCTGATCGAGGTTCAGGTGGAGCGGGCTCCCAGCCGAGAAGATGCCCGCCGCATAGCTCGTGCCATAACGGCTTCTAACCTCATTAAGGCGGCAGTGTTCGGCGAAGACGCTAACTGGGGAAGGATCATATGCGCCGCCGGTTATTCGGGGGCGGATTTTGACCCTGAATTGGTTGACATTTATCTCGGCGGAGTTCAGGTAGCCAGGGACGGAGCGGGCTTAGAGTTTGATGAGGAAGCAGCTCGTGAAGAACTGAGGAAGGATGCGGTAATCATCAGATTAGACTTGAAACAGGGCGGTTACTCGGCCCGGGCTTGGGGCTGCGATCTTACGCATGAGTACGTCGACATCAACGCCAGCTACCGTACGTGAATTTTATCGACCAGAAGACGCAGATTGACGCTGATAATAAAACTCGATAATAATGATTCCGTTTTACTAAGTAATGTCCGAAGGAATTACTGGATTGTGCTTTTAACACGAGGGACTGATAGACGTTATTATTTATATCACCATAGAATCTGCGTTAATCAGCGTCAAAAAATCTCTGTTAATCCGTACTCATCAGTGTTCACCTGTTGCTGGAAAAAATAGGGGGAGAGGTAATGATTACTGCGTGTGAGAAGGCGGCGATACTGGTGGAGGCCCTGCCGTATATAAAAGAATTCTACGGGAAAACCGTAGTCATAAAGTACGGCGGAAGCGCCATGACCGACTGTTCCTTGAAAAAGGCGGTCATGGAGGACATCGTGTTGATGAAGTACGTCGGTATGCACCCGGTAGTAGTACATGGAGGTGGCCCTGACATTACCCGCATGCTTGACCGGCTGGGCATCTCTACCTCATTCGTAAACGGGCTTAGGGTAACTGACGAGGCTACGATGGAAATCGTGGAGATGGTGCTGGTAGGCAAGATCAACAAGGAGATAGTTGCCGGCATCAACGACAGCGGTGGTTCGGCAGTCGGGCTGTCAGGCAAGGACGGCAAGTTGATTAGGGCCGAACCTATACCCGGCAAAGAAGTCCTGGGGCTGGTGGGGAGAGTCAGGGACGTCAACACGGAGTTGATCGAGACCCTGACGGAGAGAGGTTATATACCGGTAATCAGTCCGGTAGGAATCGGCGACCACGGAGAGAGTTACAACATCAACGCTGACCACGTAGCCGGAGCCGTAGCCAGTGCTCTTAAGGCAGACAAACTGGTGCTTCTCACCGATGTCCCCGGCATACTTGCCGACAAGAAGGATCCTACCAGCCGCATATCGAGGCTGAGAATCTCGGAGGTCGATGAGTATATCGACTGCGGTATCATTGAAGGCGGGATGATCCCAAAGGTAGAGTGCTGTGTAGACGCGTTAAAGGGCGGGGTAGGCCGGACCCACATCATCGATGGCCGGGTCCCGCATGCCATCTTGCTGGAGGTTTTTACCGACGAAGGTATCGGAAGCATGGTAGTTAAAGGGTAGAAGGAGGTGGGGTGATGGGCAATCAAGAAGTCATTAACGAAGGGCAACAGTACCTGATGAACAACTACGCACGATTTCCGATAGCCCTGGTCAAAGGCGACGGGGTAAGGGCTTGGGATGCGGACGGCAAAGAATACCTGGACTTTACTAGCGGGATCGCGGTGTGTGGAGTGGGCCACTCCAACACGGCTTTGAAAGAAGTCCTCGAGAACCAGGCCGGCCGGCTCTGGCACTGCTCTAACCTGTATTGGATCGAACCACAGGTGCAGCTGGCAGCCGAGCTTTGCCGTCTTTCTGGGCTCGACAAGGCTTTCTTTGCTAATAGCGGGGCAGAGGTTAACGAGGCTGCACTGAAACTAGTTCGTAAGTATTTTAGCCTTAGAGGAAAACCAGGATGCGAGATTGTAGCTTTTCACAACTCGTTTCACGGGAGGACCTTGGGCGCACTGACTGCCACCGGGCAAGAAAAGTATCATCGCGGGTTTGAACCGCTGGTTCCCGGTTTTGTTTATGCTGAGTTTAACGATCTCGGATCGGTAGAGAAAGTGATAACGGAAAAGACCGGAGCCATTATTGTCGAGCCCGTACAGGGAGAAGGCGGGATCAACCCTGCAACCAGCAAGTTCCTAACCGGGCTCAGGAGGTTGTGCTATGAATTCGACCTGCTGTTGGTCTTGGACGAGGTTCAGACCGGCTTGGGTCGTACCGGTAAGATGTTTGCTTACGAGCATTACGGTATTAAGCCTGACATAGTCACTCTAGCCAAGTCTCTGGGAGGGGGCTTTCCCATCGGGGCCATGCTGGCCCGAGCCGAGGTGGCCCAGGCCTTCGAACCAGGGGATCATGCTTCGACTTTTGGCGGGAATCCTTTGGGGTGTGCGGTGGCGAACCGGGTTTTGGACATTTTAAGTGAAGAGGAAATGCTGAACCACATCACTCGTATCGGGGATTATCTCAAGAGCCGTTTACAGTCCATGACCGGTAAGAGGAAAGATGTGAAGGAAGTCAGGGGCTTAGGACTCCTGCTGGGAGTAGAATTTACCCGGGAAGTCAAGCCCTTGGTTGACATCTGTATGCAAAAGGGACTCCTGGTTATTTCGGCTGGCCCTCGGGTGTTGCGGTTGGTACCGCCGCTTAACATAGCTCTAGATGAGGCGGACCAAGGGTTAGCCATACTAAACGAGGCCTTAAACGAATGGCAGGATGAATAGAGTTATCAAAAAGAGTATGAGCGGCGTCTTATCGTTATTACGGGAGAGGAGGGCATGGATAAAAATGACGGTAGAACTTAATCCGAAGTTCAAAGGGCGCGATTTCTTAGCCATTCGCGACTATACTTCAGAAGAGGTAATGGAGATACTTGAGCTGGCTCAGAAGCTCAAGAAGATGCAGAAGGAAGGGATACCCCATCCCCTTCTGGCGGGAAAGACCCTAGGGATGATATTCCAGAAGCCTTCGACCCGTACCCGGGTTTCCTTCGAAGTGGGCATCTACCAACTGGGAGGTTACGGACTTTTCCTGAGCCCGAACGACCTGCAGATGGGAAGGGGCGAGACCATAAAGGACACGGCTTTGACTTTGTCCCGATACCTAGATGGAATCATGATCCGCACCTTTGCCCAAGAAGAGGTTGAGGAACTGGCTTACTGGGCGAGCATCCCGGTTATCAATGGTCTTACTGACTTGCTACACCCGTGCCAGATCATGGGAGACATCTTAACCATACTTGAGAAGAAAGGGACACTTAAGGGGCTCAAATGTGCTTTTATAGGAGACGGGAATAACGTGTGTCATTCGCTGTTGGTAGGGGGAGCAAAAGTGGGCATGGACGTAGTGGTGGCTTGTCCCCCAGGCTTTGCACCCAAAGATGAGATAATGGCTCAGGCCTTGAAAGACGCTGAAGAAACCGGGGCTAAGCTTTGGGTAGTTGAGGATCCGGCCGAAGCAGTTGATGGGGCGGATGTGATCTACACGGATGTGTGGGCCAGCATGGGCCAGGAAAAAGAGGCTCACGAGAAGGAGAAGCACTTTGCCCGCTACCAGGTAAATGCTTCCCTGCTCGGCAAAGCCAAGCCGGACGTTATCGTCATGCACTGTTTGCCCGCCAAGCGAGGGCGAGAGATTACCGATGAAGTGATGGACGGCCCTAACTCGGTGGTATTCGACGAAGCCGAAAACCGCCTGCACGCGCAGAAAGCGATCATGGCCCTGGTGATGCAGTAACAGGGGTGGGGCGATGAGGGAACCGAGGTTTACGGTAAGGGAAGCCAAAGCTGAAGACGTTCATGCTATGCTCGGCCTGTGGGCTGATACTCCCGGAGTCGGGCTCGGAGTCGGTGACGACGAGGAAGACCTCAAGCGATTCATAGCACGGAATCCAAGGACCTGTCTTGTGGCGTGGAAGGGAGGTATCTTGGCAGGCGCAGTTGTGGGAGGTTTTGATGGGAGGAGGGGCTACCTGTATCATCTTGCCGTGCGAAAAGATTATCAGAGCCAGGGCATAGGCAAGGCTTTGGTGGCTGAGGTACTGGACAGGTTTAGGGAAATAGGGGCGAGGAGGGTCCACCTCCTCGTATTCACGACCAACCAGCAAGCTGTTGCTTTTTACACGCGTCTGGGGTGGAGGCTGCGCCAGGATGTTTTGGTTGCGAGCTGGGATTGTGAACAAGAAAAAGACTGTGGATGCTAGGCGCGTACCCCGGCCGCTCTTAAAAAGGATTGTTAAAGGAGAATGGGGGAGAGTTCCGATGGACAAAGTGGTGCTCGCTTACTCAGGTGGACTGGATACTTCCATTATTATTCCCTGGTTGAAAGAAAACTATGGTTATGAAGTTATCGCCATGTGTGCGGACCTCGGGCAAGGAGAAGAGCTGGCCGGGTTGGAGGAAAAAGCGCTCCGCTCTGGGGCCGGCAAAGTGTACATCGAAGACGTACGGGAAGAGTTCGTCCGCGACTATATCTTTCCGGTTTTAAGGGCCGGAGCTATCTACGAGGGCAAATACCTGCTAGGCACCTCGTTTGCCCGGCCTCTGATTGCCCGAAAACTGGTAGAGATTGCGGAAAAGGAAGGAGCGACTGCCGTAGCCCACGGGGCAACCGGCAAAGGCAATGACCAGGTGCGGTTTGAAGTGAGTGTTAAGGCTCTCAATCCGGAGCTTAAGATTATCGCCCCGTGGCGGGAGTGGGATATCAAGTCCCGGGAAGATGCCATCGAGTATGCACAGAAACATAACGTTCCCGTGCCTGTGACCAAAAAGAGCATTTACAGCCGGGACCGCAACCTTTGGCATCTCTCCCATGAGGGAGGCGAACTCGAGGACCCCATGCAGGAGCCTAAGGACGAAATGTACCTCTTAACAGTTCCTCCCGAAAAAGCCCCGGACCATCCTACCTATGTAGAAATCGAATACGAACAGGGGGTTCCAGTTGCGATAGACGGACAGATGATGGGTCCCGTAGAGCTCATCGAAAAGCTTAACCATTTGGCCGGTGCTAACGGAGTGGGAATAGTGAGCTTGGTGGAAAATCGCCTCGTCGGCATGAAGTCCCGCGGTGTATATGAATGCCCCGGCGGTACCGTGCTCTTTACCAGCCACCGGGAATTGGAGAACCTGACCCTGGATCGCAGGACCATGCACTTCAAGGAACAGGTGGCTATTCTCTATGCCGAGCTGGTCTACGACGGGCTGTGGTTTTCTCAGCTCAAGGAGGCTTTGGACGCCTTCGTGGCCAAGACCCAGGAAACAGTTACGGGCAAGGTCAGGGTCAAGCTGTACAAAGGCAACTGTACTCCGGTCGGAGCCGAATCACCGTATTCGCTTTATCGCCACGATTTGGCCACTTTTGGAGAGAGCGATTTTTATAATCAAAAAGATGCAGAAGGATTTATTAACCTTTTCGGCTTGCCGCTGAAAGTAAGGGCATTGATGGAAAGAAAGGTCGGTAAAAGATGAGCTCAAAGATGTGGGGAGGAAGGTTTCAGAAACCACCGCACCGGTTGACAGAAGAGTTCAACGCTTCTCTTTCGTTTGATAGGAGACTTTACCGCCAGGATATAAAAGGCAGCATGGCCCACGCTGCTATGCTGGCCAAGCAGGGACTGATAACCGAGGAAGAGAAAGAACTCATAATAAAAGCCCTGCAAGAAATAATGTCGGCTCTTGACCGGGGTGAGTTGCAGTTTGACCCTGGGGTAGAGGACATACACACTCAGGTGGAGCTCTGGCTTATCGAAAGGATCGGGACAACGGGCAAGAAGCTTCACACCGGACGCAGCCGCAATGACCAGGTGGCTCTGGATGTAAGGATGTACTTAAAAGAGGAAATAGGCGAAATCAGGGAACTGCTTTTGGACCTGGAAGAGACCCTGGTGAGCCTGGCTGAAGAACACCTCTACACCATCATGCCGGGGTATACTCACCTCCAGAAGGGTCAACCGGTAACGTTGGCCCACCACTTGATGGCTTATTTTGAGATGTTCTGGCGGGATCTGGGCAGGCTTGAAGATTGCAAAAAGAGACTAGATTTCATGCCTTTAGGTTCGGGAGCTCTAGCCGGGAGCGGGCTCGATCTGGACCGGGAATACGTTCGGGAACAACTGGGCTTCGCCGAGTTGACGCGGAACAGTCTGGATGCCGTCAGCGACCGGGATTTTGCCTTGGAGTTCCTGAGTTTTGCCAGCATAACCATGATGCACCTGTCCCGTTTCTGTGAAGAACTGGTGTTGTGGTCTACCGATGAATTCAAGTTTGTGGAGATGGACGACGCTTTCGCTACGGGATCGAGCCTTATGCCTCAGAAGAAGAACCCGGATGTGGCTGAACTGATAAGGGGCAAGACTGGCCGGGTATACGGGGATTTGATGTGCCTCTTTACGGTGATGAAGGGGTTGCCTTTGGCCTACAACAAGGACATGCAGGAGGATAAGGAACCGCTGTTTGACGGGATTGACACCTTGAAAAAGTGCTTGGCCGTGTTCACCCCGATGTTGCGAACAGCTAAGTTTAATCGCCAGCGGATGTCTGAGGCGGCTAGAGGCGGGTTTACCAACGCTACTGATATGGCCGACTACCTGGTTGTCAAGGGAATTCCTTTCCGGGTTGCCCATGAAATAGCGGGACGAGCTGTTTTGTACTGTATAGAGAAGAACAAGACCTTGGAGAGCATGGGCCTGGAAGAGCTGAAGCAGTTCAGCCCAGAGATCGAGGACGATGTCTACGATAGGATAAGCCTCAATGGGTGCGTGGCCAGCCGCAAGGTCAAAGGAGGGACGGCTCCAGAAGCCGTGAGGGACGCCATACTGGAGGCAAATAAGTTACTTTCCGAGTTTGGTCGCGTAAGAGTCAGTGGAGGTTCTTTGTCGGGAGACGAAGAAGGGGAAGACTGGGAACAGGACGGTGAAGAACCGTTGAAACCAAAGGAACATGAAGCCGGTTTCAGCGACGAATCCTGGAGATATGAAATCGACGAATGGGTGGAAGGGTTTTTTCACAGCCTCGTCAGCATGTTGAATGCCTTCACGGCTGAACAGCCACCGGAAGAAGTCCTTGCTACGCTGGAGATAGTCCCCTTTGGTCAACTGGTGCGGGAGCAGCTGTCGGACCGTGAAGAGGAGCTGATAGAGTACGCGGTAGAGAAGGTTAACCAATTACACCAAGCCGAACTGGAGCGTCTCAAGGCGTATCTTGGAGGTGAATAGAGGGAGGCAAGGAAACCCGTTGCTATAATACTCAACCAGCTCTCCGCATAAGGTTAGTAGAAGAGGAGCCAAACTCGGATGCAGGGAGAGTGACCGGGGTGTATAACGGCTATTACGAGGTAATCGCGATTCCGGTTATAAACGGGCTGGTTGAGATAGCGAAAAAGGCTGGACTCAGCAAGCGCTACTGTCCTGTTCTGGCCGTGAGTCTGGGAGTTTTGTTAAGGCTGGGGGTGAGGGCCCCTGGGGAACCGGTAGGCGTAGCTATACTGGATGGCCTAGTAGTCGGGCTATCGGCGGTTGGGCTGTACAGTGGTGGCAGGAGCGTCCTTCGCAGGAACAGCAGGTACTTGTAAGTTACAGTTGAGCGGTCATCGTGCCGAACGGGGTTTCAAGGAAAGCTAGAAGGAGTTAGGGCCGGCTGGAGGGTATGCGGGTTACTTGACAAAAGGGCCAGGGCTTGTTAATATGAGGTTCGAAGATGGGCTGCGCTTAGCCCGATTGGTATGCATGACTCGCGGCAGAGTCGCCATTATAGCGTGGCAATCGAGTTGGGTGCTAATAGAATCAAAAGGCGAAAGAACCATTGATAAGCTTTTGTAATCTTCGCCTATCAGTGGCTATTTTCCGAAAACGCAGGCCGGCGTAGCTCAGCGGTAGAGCAGTCGATTCGTAATCGACAGGTCGTCAGTTCGAATCTGACCGTCGGCTCCATATCGAACTTCTGCCCCGGCTGGGATGGACCGGGGTTCATTTTTTTGTCTGGAGCATTTTTGCACATCGGAGGCGGCAAAGGCGGGAGTCAGAAGTTTGGGTAAGAGGTGTTCTCGGGTGTTAAAAGAGGATATCAGGACCGAATTGCTGGAGATATTTCAAGAACTACTCGATCATTTTGGGCCCAGACATTGGTGGCCGGCAGAGACGGCCTTGGAAGTGATTGTGGGGGCTATTCTTACCCAGAACGTGGCTTGGAACAATGTAGAAAAAGCCATCAACAACTTAAAAGAAGAGGGACTGTTGTCGATAGGCGGCTTGATCAAGACACGGGTAGAAAAACTAGGAAATCTCATTCGCCCTGCCCGTTACTACAACCAGAAAGCGGCGCGGCTCAAAGCATTCGCGGAACTGGTTAACATTAAGTATGAAGGAGATCTTGAAAAACTGCTGAGCCTATCCACCCCCGAACTGAGGATGGAACTTTTGGCCTTGAAGGGGATAGGACCGGAGACAGCGGACAGTATCCTTTTATATGCTGCCAACCGGCCCATTTTCGTGGTCGACGCTTATACTAAGAGGATATTTCAACGGCTCGGGTACCTTGAGGCTGATGTTGGTTATTCAGTGGTGCAGGATTTCTTTACCTCGAACCTTCCCTGTGAAACCTACCTTTTCAACGAGTACCACGCCCTTATCGTGGCCTTGGGCAACCGCATCTGTTTGGCCCGGCGCCCTTTATGTCAGAAGTGCCCCCTACTTCACAGGTGCAAGACCTCTTCACTTGAAAAAGAGAACTCCGAAACCGCTCTAGGCACGACTATGGGCTGTACGTGAGCCAGTCTGTAATCCTTTATAAACTTTCGCCGTGCGTGACGGGTTTCCCAAGAAAAACCCTGAATTGATCCTTTAATCGAAGAACAAGTCATGGTTAATCGACATTTATTTTAGAATCGAGTGTTTTCAGTCCCTAGGGCCGTGTTCCCAGGTCTGGCGCATTTTGCGGAGAAGACAACCGCCTAGGTAAAGGCCGTTGAGAAAAGCGATGGGAACCGCCAAGTACTCGTATTTCCAATATGGTTTGCCCTTGTTATCTTCGGTACGGAAAAACACGGCTAAGCAACCTCCTCAGTTTTTTTGTTGGTATTGGTTTAGGACAAAACTTGTTTAAGAGCTAACAAATTCTATTAAGGATACAAATACTTCTCTAAGACCACGCGTTCGCTAACGACAAGGAAACGTTTCGTCCCTAAATCAGTGCAAATCTGTGTCCATCTGTGGCCCGTTTTCGAAACAGAAGGGTTACCGCCTACTGTTAACAGTGGGCAAGATCTTGCGGAAAAACACGTAAAACATGGAACCGCCTATGAAAAGAACTAAAAAACCAGCCAGGATCTTCAGGGTCATCCTCTCACCTCTGTTTATTACTAGTGTTGGTGAGCTTGAAAAATTTATTCTGGCAAGAAAAGGAAATTATTCTTGAGTTGTATCGGAAGCATCCTGAGGAACAAAGGTACCCGACTTCAGATGGATAATGTCTTGCTCGGTTAGAACCCGGGCGATGTAGACTGTAGAAAGATTGGAAAGGTCGACCTCGTGAGGGTTTTTAAGTCTCAGCAGTCTCCGATCAAAAACCACCCGCACCACAGGGCGAGTGGGGGCGTTGCGGTTCACGTCTACCACTACTCCGATTTCTCCAGTATTGAGCATTACCACGCTGCCTATCGGATAAACGGCAACATTGGAGACAAGGGCGGCTAGGATCCGGGGCTCGAAGTACAATCCTGACATGTGGTTAAGGATGGCAACGGCCTGGTTGATGCTGTAAGCCGAACGGTAGGGACGATCTGCCAGGAGCGCGTCATAAACATCGGCGACAGCCACAATCCTGGCGTATTCGTGAATTTGCTCCTGATTCAGGCCACGAGGATACCCTTTTCCATCCCAACGTTCATGGTGTTGGAAGGCGATGTGAGCGGAGAGGAGGGGAATATCTTCGTAGGTGCGGAGTATATCAAAGCCGTAGGCTGCGTGCTTCTTTATCTCAGCATACTCATTTTTGGTTAATTCCCCGCGCTTGTTCAACAGCTCTTTACTGACCCGGATCTTACCGATGTCGTGCAGAAGAGCGCCTATACCCAGTTCTTTGAGCTTGAGCTCGTTGTAACCGAGGGTGATCCCGGTCAGCAGGCTTAGCACGCACACGTTGCAAGAATGGGAAAAGGTATAATCGTCGTAAGTTCGGATGTCGCTGAGATTGATCAGCACTTCCCGGTTGGACATCAGCTCGTCCAATATGGTATCTACCATCTTTTTCACGTGGCGGGTATTGATTCGCCGGTTGGCCTCCAGGGCCTGGAAATTCTTTCTAACTTCTTTTATGGTCTCAAGCCTGGTTTGTTCGGAGATGGGCTCTTTGATTTCTCCCAGCGAATCAAAGAGATCGTCCTCAACGTATATCGAAACTATGCCCAACTCTTTTAACCTTTGAATATAATAATCCGTGAGAGTTACCCCGGCACCCAAAAGACAGTTGCCTTCACTGTCGAAAATGCTCCTTGCTACTATCATTCCTGGTTCCAGTAATTCGACTGCGACGCGACGCATAAATCCTCCGGGAAGTAATATTTTTGCTAAACATATCAATTCTGCGCGAAAAAAACAAATCCTGCTCGCTTATCCCAACAATTTCTCACATCAAAAAACTTGATTAGCAACGCATTCTAGTGAAATTTTGCTTCTGGCCCAGAACTGTCCTTGTCAATCAAAAAGTTGACCACTGTGCTCGTGAAAAAGTTGACCACCTGGGGTAAAAAAATAATACGAGTTATTCAGGGTTTGACTCACGTCGTCTTTTCAAAGTCTGTTTCAGCCGGAA
>NZ_JABUEX010000010.1:0-67539 GCF_013314835.1 Syntrophothermus sp. | reverse complement strand
CCTCGGTGTCGGGTAATGTAACCTAGTAAATATTCAACTAAAATAATCTGTGTACATCATTAAACATCTGTGTGCATCTGTGGCTAATTTTCGTGGTATTCATTATCATTATAGATCTGTATTAATCTGCGTCTAATTTCTTTCGCAACCGAAAGGAGAGGAACCATGAGAAGTGACCTGGCGAAAAAGGGTGTAGAAAAAGCACCTCACCGTTCACTGTTTAAAGCTTTAGGATTGACCGATGAGGAGTTGGAGAGACCCTTAGTCGGTATAGTCAACTCGGCCAACGAGATTATTCCAGGGCATATTCATCTAGACCGTATAGCCGAGGCGGTCAAAGCCGGTGTGAGGATGAAAGGCGGCACTCCTATAGAGTTTTCTACTATAGGGGTATGCGATGGCATTGCCATGAACCATATAGGAATGAAGTACTCCCTGGCCAGCCGGGAACTGATTGCCGATTCCATAGAGATAATGGCCATGGCCCATCCTTTCGATGCCTTGGTTTTTATACCTAACTGCGACAAGATTATCCCTGGGATGCTGATGGCGGCCGCTCGCCTCAATCTTCCTTGTATGTTTGTCAGCGGAGGGCCGATGTTGGCCGGCAATTTCCGGGGGCGCAAGGTCAGCCTTAACACGGTCTTTGAAGGGGTAGGCGCGGTCAGCGCAGGTAAGATGTCGCTTTCGGACTTAGCGGAGCTTGAAGATGTAGCTTGCCCGGGTTGTGGCAGCTGTGCCGGTATGTTTACCGCTAATTCCATGAACTGCCTGACGGAAGCGATAGGAATGGGACTGCCGGGCAATGGGACCATACCTGCCGTGTATGCAGAAAGGATCCGCTTAGCCAAACAGGCGGGCATGAAGGTCATGGAGTTACTGGAAAGGGATATCAGACCGAAGGATATCATGACCGGCGATGCCTTCATCAATGCTCTGCGCCTCGACATGGCAATAGGTTGTTCTACCAATACGGTTTTGCATCTCATGGCTATCGCTCACGAAGCTGGCGTTAAGCTGGACTTGAACCTGATAAACCATATCAGCGATACCACTCCTCACCTATGTAAAATCGAACCTGCCGGCAACCATTTTATAGAAGACTTGAACGCTGCGGGTGGAGTTCAGGCCATTTTCAACGAGTTAGACAAGGCAGGGCTGGTAAACCGCCAGTGCCTGACGGTTACTGGTAAGACGGTTGGGGAGGTTATCAATGACTACCCTGTGAAGGACCACGAGGTTATTCGTAGTATAGAGAATCCGCACAGTACTACCGGAGGGTTGGCTATACTGTTTGGTAATTTGGCCGAGGAAGGCGCGGTGGTGAAGAAGGGGGCAGTTGACCCCGACATGCTCTATCACGAGGGTAAAGCACGGGTTTTCGACTCGGAAGAAGAAGCTGTTGCAGCCATTCTAGGAGGCAAGATTGAAAAAGGAGAAGTCGTGGTAATCCGGTATGAAGGGCCGCGCGGAGGTCCGGGAATGAGGGAAATGCTCACGCCTACTTCTGCTATAGCGGGGATGGGGCTAGACAAGGACGTAGCCCTTATAACCGATGGCCGTTTTTCTGGTGCTACCCGGGGAGCTTCTATAGGGCACGTATCTCCCGAGGCGGCACAAGGGGGCAATATTGCTCTTATTCAGGACGGGGACATAATCGTCATTGATATACCGAACCACAGCCTTAGTGTACGACTTAGCGACGAGGAACTTGCTGCCAGGAGAACGCAGTGGCGAGTTCCGGAACCCAAGATAAACTCAGGCTATATGAAAAGATATTCAAAAATGGTGCAATCCGCCAGCACAGGCGCTATCTTGAAGGATTAGACTTATCAATAGCTAATATGAAGGCGGGCCCAGTGCCCGCTTTTTATATAAGGATTTTAGCGGGGTGAGAAGATGAGAATGAAAGGGGCAGAGGTGCTTCTGCGTTGTCTTAAAGAGGAAGGCGTAGAAGTTATCTTCGGTTATCCTGGGGGTGCAGTGCTTCCAATATATGACGCCCTGTACTCCTCAGAGATAAAACACGTTTTGGTAAGACACGAACAAGGGGCAGCCCACGCGGCAGACGCATACGCCCGGGTTAGCGGAAAAGTCGGGGTGTGCCTGGCGACTTCTGGACCTGGAGCTACCAATCTGGTAACAGGTATTGCTACCGCGTACATGGACTCGGTACCGCTGGTAGCTTTCACTGGTCAGGTTGCAACGCACCTCATAGGCAGGGACGCTTTCCAGGAAGCTGACATCACCGGGATTACGCTGCCTATCACTAAACACAACTACCTGGTCAAGCGAAGCGAGGACCTGGTGAGGGTTATCAAAGAAGCGTTCTATATAGCCCGTACCAACCGGCCGGGCCCCGTTGTAGTGGACCTTCCACGCGATATAATGGAAAGAGAGATGGAATTTAACGGCTATCCCGAAGAAGTGAACCTCAGAGGATACCGGGTGCTGAAGAGCTGTAACATGGGGCAGGTTTTGCTGGCGGTGGAAGCCATCCGCCAGGCGGAACGCCCTGTCATCTACGCCGGAGGAGGGGTTATTAGTTCCGGCGCTTCTGAGGCATTGCAGGAGCTGGCTATAAAAATGAAGATACCGGTGACTACGACCCTGATGGGTGTAGGTTGTTTCCCGGAAACCCATTACCTTTCCCTGGGGATGCTAGGGATGCACGGAACCCGGTATGCGAATTATGCGGTCAGTGAATCGGACCTCATCATCGCAGTCGGGGTACGGTTCGATGACCGGGTGACGGGAAAGATTACGAGCTTTGCTCCTCATGCCAAGGTGATTCACATCGACATCGATGCCGCCGAGATAGGTAAGAATTTTGGAGTTGACATCCCCATAGTGGGTGATGTGAAACAGGTGCTGGAAGAGATCGTACCTCGGCTCGAACCGCGAGAGAAATTCAGCGAGTGGCACCGGGTGATTGACCGGTGGAAGGAAGAGTTTCCTCTGACTTACTCTGAGTCGCGCGAACCTGGAAGGATTAAGCCCCAGTACGTGGTGGAGCAAATTTATTACGCTACCCAAGGAAATGCTATCATTACCACCGAAGTAGGACAGAACCAGATGTGGGCAGCCCAGTTCTACAAATTCACCCGCCCTCGCACTTTCATCACTTCGGGAGGGTTGGGGACCATGGGTTTCGGGCTTCCGGCGGCAATAGGAGCCAAGATCGCTCGCCCCGATATGACGGTTATCGACATAGCCGGAGACGGGAGCATTCAGATGAACATCCAGGAATTGTGCACCGCGGTCGAGCAACGGCTTCCCGTCGTTATTTGTATTTTGAACAATCAGTATCTGGGGATGGTTCGGCAGTGGCAGGAACTGTTTTTTGGCGGGCGTTACTCTTACACCGATATCAGTTTGCAGCCTGATTTCGTGAAACTGGCCGAGGCTTATGGGGCTATCGGCATGAGGGTGAAGGAGGCCCAAGATGTGGCTCCCGCTTTGCGGGAGGCTTTTTCGGTGACCGACCGGCCTGTAATGATCGATTTCTGGGTGGAAAGGGAGGCTAACGTATTCCCGATGGTTCCGCCCGGCGAATCGCTGTATAACATGCTGGGAGGTGAGGAATGATGAAACACACTTTATCGGTGGTGGTCGAAAATCACCCTGGAGTCTTGGCCCGGGTAGCGACCCTGTTTCGCCGTAGGGGATATAACATTGACAGCTTGGCCGTCGGAAGGACTGAGAATCCTGCCGTTTCGCGTATGACCATAGTGGTCGAAGGCGACGATGTGGTTATCGAGCAGGTTACCAAACAACTTCATAAACTGGTAGAAACTATTAAAATATATGATATAACCGACCAGCCCACTGTCGACAGGGAATTGGTTTTGATAAAGGTGAAAGCCGATGCCCAGGCCAGAAGTGAGATCATCCAGATAGTCGATGTTTTTCGGGGTCGTATCGTAGACATCGGACCTAACAGCCTTATCATTGAGGCTACGGGAGACACCGGCAAGATCGACGCGATTGAAGCTTCTCTCCGTCCATTTGGCATACTGGAGTTGGTCAGAACCGGCAAGGTTTCCATGTTAAGGGGGGCTAGATGAAAGTGATGAAAGTATATAATATGCGTATACAACATGCATGATGAGATTTCGGTAGTTTTCTCTTTCTTGTGGTCAAGCCGATTTTGAGCTTAGGTCGTGGGTAAACTAAAGCGGGAAGGCCAGTATGGCTTCAAGGATATGTTTACCAAGAAAAGAAGAGGAGGTATGTTCAAGTGGCCAGAATGTATTATGATACTGATGCAAATCTCGAGGTGCTAAAAGGCAAGACCATTGCCGTGATCGGTTATGGCAGCCAGGGACACGCTCAGGCCCAGAACCTTCACGACAGTGGTCTCGAAGTGGTGGTAGGGTTGCGTAAGCCGGAGGACGATTTTACCACTGCGGAGTGGAATCAGGTTGTAGCCGACGGGCTTACGCCTTTACCGGTAGATGAAGCGGCCCGAGCTGCCCAGATAATCCAGATTTTGGTGCCGGATGATATCCAGGCCAAGGTTTACCGGGAAAAGATCGAACCTTACCTTAACGAAGGCGATGCGTTGGGATTTTCTCATGGGTTCAACATACATTTCGGGCAAATTGTGCCTCCGCCTTTCGTCGATGTCTTCATGGTAGCGCCTAAGAGTCCTGGTCATCTGGTCAGGCGTATGTACAGGCAAGGAGTGGGAGTCCCCGGGCTCATAGCCGTACATAATGACCATACGGGGAAAGCCTTGGAAACGGGGTTAGCCTATGCTAAAGGTATCGGCTGTACCCGTGCAGGTGTCATCGCTACTACTTTTAAAGAAGAAACCGAGACCGACCTATTCGGAGAACAATGTGTGCTCTGTGGCGGGGTCACTGAACTTATTAAAGCCGGTTTTGATACCTTGGTAGAGGCAGGATACCAGCCGGAGATAGCCTATTTCGAGTGCCTGCACGAGCTTAAGCTCATAGTAGACCTTATATACGAAGGCGGTATCGGCCTTATGCGGTACTCGGTCAGTGATACCGCTGAGTACGGCGACCTCACGGTAGGTCCGCGCATAATAAACGAAAACACCAGGGCTGAGATGAAAAAGGTTTTGGCTGCCATCCAGGATGGAACTTTTGCCCGGGAGCTCTTGCTTGAATTCCAGGTAGGCCGTCCGGTCTTCAGCGCCTTGCGTAAGAAAGGGCAGGAGCACCTAATAGAAAAAGTAGGTAAGGAACTTAGGGCGATGATGCCTTGGCTTAAAGAGGTAAAGTAGCAGACCATTTTGGGTTTGACCTGTACTTGACCGGGGGGCGGGTGGCAAACCCGCTTCTCCTTTTTTTGCTGAAGCTCTAAAGGGTGACGAGAGGAGGATGTTCATGTCGAACAACCGGATATACATTTTCGACACGACCTTGAGAGACGGGGAACAATCTCCGGGGGTAAGCCTCAACGTTCAGGAGAAGCTGGAGATAGCTCAGCAACTGGCCCGCCTAGGGGTGGACGTTATCGAGGCCGGTTTTCCGATTGCTTCTCCCGGAGACTTTGAAGCGGTAAAAACGATTGCCGAGCGGGTTAAAGGGCCCGTTATTGCCGGGTTGTGCCGGGCTACCAGAGAAGACATCGATGCGGGATGGGAGGCTTTAAAGGGGGCAGAAAGCCCGCGAATTCACACGTTTATTGCCACCTCGGACATACACCTAAAATACAAGCTACAGAGGTCGCGGGAAGAAGTCTTGGAACAGGCGGTGGCAGCGGTCAAGTATGCCAAGCAATTCTGCTCCGACGTGGAGTTTTCGGCCGAAGATGCTTCTCGCAGTGATTTGGATTACCTGTGCACTGTGGTGGAGAAGGTCATCGATGCAGGAGCTACGGTGGTAAACCTTCCTGATACCGTGGGCTATGCGATACCGGATGAGTTCGGGCGCTTCATCAAGGCCATAATGGAGAGGGTGCCCAACATTCACCGGGCACGCTTGTCAGTACATTGCCACAATGACCTGGGACTGGCGGTAGCTAATTCTTTGGCCGCGATTCTGAACGGGGCAACCCAGATAGAGGGAGCTATCAACGGTATCGGGGAACGAGCTGGCAACGCCTCCTTGGAAGAGATTATAATGGCCCTGTACACTAAAAAAGCCTTTTATCAAAAAGAAGTAGCTGTCAACTACCAGGAGATTTACCGCACCAGCAGGCTAGTAAGTTCTTTGACCGGTATGGTGGTACAACCGAACAAAGCTATTGTCGGCAAGAACGCTTTCGCCCATGAAGCCGGGATTCACCAGGACGGGGTGCTCAAAGAAAGAACTACTTATGAAATAATGAAGCCCGAACTGATAGGAATCTACAAGAGCAATCTGGTTTTAGGGAAGCATTCAGGGCGGCATGCTTTCAGCGAGAAACTTAAGGAAATGGGGTTTGAGCTGAGCGGGGAAGAGCTGGACAAAGCTTTTCGCCGTTTCAAGGAGCTGGCGGACAAGAAGAAGGAGGTTACAGATGACGACATCGAGGCCCTTATTAAGGATGAAGTCTGGGCTATTCCCGAAAGGTTCCGTCTTAACTACCTGTATTTCGCCAGTGGTACCCGTTTAATCCCTACCGCGACTGTGGGTGTTGCTATCGAGGGAGTTGTCTTCGAAGATGCCGGCACGGGTGACGGTCCTGTGGACGCCGCTTTTCACGTGGTCGACAAAATAACCGGGCTTCAGGGAGAGCTCCTCGAGTACAAGCTGAACGCGGTCACGGGAGGAAAGGATGCCCTGGGCGAAGTCATCGTCCGCGTGAGAGTGAATGGGCGGACCTACGTGGGTCGGGGGGTCAGTACAGACATCGTCGAAGCCAGCGTTCGGGCATACATCAATGCCCTCAACAAAGCGGACTTTGACCGGATTGGAAACAATAATAATTCCTCATCGGATCAAAGGGGGCAGTGATAGATGGGAATGACTATGACCGAAAAGATTTTGGCCTATCACGCTGGGAAAGACCAGGTGGAGCCGGGAGAACTGATTAGTTGCCGGGTAGATTTGGTTTTAGGAAACGATATAACTGCCCCGGTAGCTATTGCCGAGTTTGAGAAGCTCGGCTTGACCCGGGTTTTTGATAACGAACGGGTGGTCCTGGTACCTGATCATTTCACTCCCAATAAAGACATTAACTCGGCTGAACAGGCTAAGCAGGTACGAGAGTTCGCCCGGGCTTACAGTATTGAAAACTACTTTGAAGTAGGGAAGATGGGTATCGAACACTGCCTGCTGCCTCAGGAGGGGTTGGTGGTTCCTGGAGACGTGGTCATCGGAGCCGACTCTCACACCTGCACTTACGGGGCACTGGGCGCTTTTGCCACTGGGGTCGGGTCGACCGATATGGCTGCAGGGATGGCTACCGGCGAGGCCTGGTTCAAGGTGCCGGAAACCATGAAGTTCGTCTATTACGGTGAACTGCCCAAGTGGGTAAGCGGTAAAGACCTGATCCTTCACACTATAGGGGATATTGGAGTAGACGGGGCCAGGTATATGGCGATGGAATTCACAGGTGAAACTATCAGGAAGCTTTCGATGGATAACCGTTTTACCATGGCTAACATGGCTATCGAAGCTGGGGCCAAGAACGGCATTTTCGAGGCTGATGAAATAACCTTGGATTATGTGAAGCCCAGGGCCAAGCGGCCGTACCGGGTGTTTACGAGTGATCCTGACGCCAGGTACTATGAGGTCCGGGAATACGACGTTTCGAAAATGGAACCGCAGGTGGCTTTTCCTCATTCACCGGAAAACGTGAGACCGGTCAGCCAAGCCGGGAATGTGTCTATTGACCAAGTCGTAATCGGCTCCTGTACCAACGGTAGGATAGAGGATTTAGAAATTGCGGCCAGTATATTGAAAGGGAAAAAAGTCCACCGCGAGATAAGGACGATTATTATACCAGGCACCCAAGAAATATACCTCGAAGCCCTGCGCCGGGGCCTGGTAGAAATATTCATCGAGGCGGGGGCGGCGGTGAGCACCCCGACCTGCGGGCCGTGTCTGGGCGGTCACATGGGGATACTGGCCAAAGGGGAGAAAGCGGTCGCCACGACCAACCGTAATTTTGTGGGCAGGATGGGTCATCCGGAAAGCGAGGTATACCTTGTTTCACCTGCGGTGGCGGCTGCTAGCGCGGTTATGGGAAGAATCGCGGCTCCTTGGGAGGTGGTAAGATGAAGCTGAAAGGCGAGGTGCATAAGTTCGGGGCTGACGTAGATACCGACGCCATTATTCCCGCCCGTTACCTGAATACCAGTGACCCGAAACAGCTGGCCCTGCACTGTATGGAGGATGCTGATCCCGATTTCCCGAAAAAGGTTAAAACTGGGGATGTCATTGTGGCCGACAAGAACTTCGGCTGCGGCAGCTCGCGCGAGCATGCTCCGTTGGCTATCCAAGCTGCGGGAGTGTCTTGCGTAATTGCCAAGTCTTTTGCCCGTATATTTTACCGCAATGCCATTAACATCGGGCTTCCGATTCTTGAATGCCCGGAGGTGGTTGACGAGGTACGGCCTGGCGACGAGCTCGAGGTTGATCTGGACCGGGGAGTAATAACCAACCTGACCTCGGGCAAGGAATATCAGGCGACTCCGTTCCCGGAGTTTATGCAAAAGATTATGGCGAGCGGTGGGCTTATCAATTACGTTAGGGAAAGGATGAAGAGCAGTGTTTAAGATAGCCGTGTTACCCGGGGATGGCATCGGGACCGAGATCGTACCTGAAGCGCAAAAAGTATTGAAAGCAGTTGCTAAGAGGTTCAACCACGAATTCGCTTTTACCGAAGCCCTGGTCGGGGGAGCGGCTATCGATGAGGTAGGGGTTCCTTTACCCGAAGAAACCCTGGCCCTGTGCAAGAACAGCGACGCGGTATTGTTAGGGGCCATAGGAGGACCTAAATGGGATAACCTTCCGGCTGAACTGAGGCCTGAAGCAGCGGCCTTATTGGCCCTGCGTAAGGAACTTGGGCTTTACGCTAACCTGCGGCCCGCTTACCTGTTCCCGGAACTAATTCATGCTTCGTCCCTTAAGCCAGAAGTAATCGAAGGGGTAGATCTCTTGGTAGTGAGGGAACTGACCGGCGGGTTGTACTTCGGGGAGAAGCGGCGGGAGAAGGTCCCGGGCGGAGAAAGGGCTATCGATGTTCTCGAATACTCGACGTACGAGATAGAAAGGATAGTTCACTTGGCCTGCGAGGCGGCGAGGAAACGAAGAAAGAAAGTGACATCAGTGGACAAGGCCAATGTTCTAGAAAGCTCTAGGTTATGGCGCGAGGTGGCCAATCAAGTAGCTCTGGAGTATCCTGACGTCGAATTCAGCCACATGTACGTCGACAACTGTGCCATGCAGCTCATACGCAATCCGCGTCAATTCGATGTGATCGTAACTGAAAACATGTTTGGAGATATATTGACCGACGAAGCCTCTATGCTTACCGGATCTTTGGGGATGCTGCCTTCTGCCTCTATTGGCGGGAAAGTAGGGATGTATGAGCCTTCTCACGGATCAGCTCCCGATATCGCCGGGCAAGGGAAAGCAAACCCGTTAGCTACAATACTGTCGGCTGCCATGATGCTGAGGTACTCATTCGATTTGGAACAAGAGGCTTTGGCGGTTGAGCAGGCGGTCCGCGAAGTTCTGGCCGAAGGCTACCGGACGCCAGACATTGCGGAGCCGAATCAGAAGCTGGTTAACACCAGGGAAATGGGTGATTTAGTAGCGAGAAAAGTTGAGGAGGTTGAGGTGTAGTGGGGATAAGAGATTAGATGTATTGATTTATGATACCACCCTCCGCGATGGGTCACAGGGAGAGGGATTGGCCTTTTCGGTGGAAGACAAGCTGAAAATTGCCAAAAAACTCGACTGGCTGGGCATAAGCTACATCGAAGGCGGGTGGCCGGGAAGTAATCCCAAAGACTTGGAATTTTTCACCCGCATAAAGGAAGTTGACTTGAAGCACGCCCGCGTAACTGCGTTTAGCAGCACCCGGAAACCGAACGCCAGTGTGGGGCAGGATGCTAACCTGCAGGCTCTCTTAGAAGCCCAGACCGAGGCGGTCACGATTTTCGGTAAGAGCTGGGACTTTCACGTGTACCGCGCTTTGGGTACTACCCTGGAAGAAAACTTACAGATGGTGCGGGATACGGTTTCATACTTAAAGGATCGCGGATTAGAGGTTATTTTCGATGCCGAGCATTTTTTCGACGGTTACCGGTGTAATCCGGATTATGCTCTGCAGGTTCTGGGGGCTGCTACTGATGCCGGAGCTGACTGGTTGGTCCTCTGTGATACCAACGGGGGCACTCTCCCTTGGGACCTAGAAGAAACGATAAGCGAGGTTAAAAAGCATGTTAGCCTGCCCCTGGGTATTCACGCCCATAACGATAGTGCTTGCGCGGTAGTTAATTCCCTGATTGCGGTCAAGCTCGGTGCTACTCAGGTTCAAGGCACCATGAACGGTTACGGGGAAAGGTGTGGAAATGCTGATATTTCAAGTATAATTCCCAACCTGGAGCTGAAGATGCAGAAACGGTGTCTTCCGGGCAATCACCTGTCACGGCTTACTGAAGTGTCGCACTATGTAAGTGAAGTGGCAAATATGCCTCGATACAACAGCCAGCCCTTCGTAGGGTACGGGGCATTTGCTCACAAAGGAGGCGTTCATGTAAACGCCCTTTTGAAAGATCCTTTAACCTACGAACACATCGATCCGGCTGCGGTTGGTAACCACCGCCGGGTCTTGGTGTCAGAGCTGTCAGGCCTTTCCAACCTGCTCTACAAAGCCAAAGAGCTCAACCTCGATGTTAATGCCTATGACAGCCGAACGCGAGAGGTCATACAAGAAATAAAGGAGTTAGAAAGCCAAGGATTCCAGTTCGAAGGCGCAGATGCTTCGTTAGAGTTGTTGCTACGGAGGGCTTTTGGCGAGTATCAAGACTTTTTCCAGCTGCAAAACCTAAAGATACTCATCGAAAAGCGGGAGGATAACGGCATTATTGCCGAGGCGATGATAAAGCTAACCGTGGACAGCAAAACCGTTCATACCGCAGCTGAGGGTGACGGGCCAGTAAATGCCTTGGACAACGCTTTAAGGAAGGCTCTTACGGAGTTTTATCCAATGATACAGGAGATGCACCTGCGGGACTATAAAGTCAGGGTCTTGGACGGTACTGACGGTACGGCAGCCAAGGTTAGGGTGTTGATAGAATCTTCGGACGAGAAAGATAGCTGGAGTACCGTTGGAGTTTCGGAAAACATCATCGAAGCCAGTTGGCAGGCATTGGTAGACAGCCTCAACTACATGCTTATGAAAAGGCTGAGCCCGACTGGTTCGAAGGAAGACACAGACGAACAAGACGAATAAAAAAGAGGCCCTTTTAAGGGCCTCTTTTGATTTAGCCTGCTAAGCCCACAGCAAGGTTAGGACCGCAGCCACGCTGGTAAGTATGAGTGCTAGTATTACCGCGACTTTTATTACTTGTGACTCGGTCCCCAGGGCGTCTATGGTTGCGGCTGCGTTTTGCAGTTTAGCAGGAGATATGACGCTGGCTAGGCCTCCGGCTATCGCTGTTCCCGCCGTTACTATGAGCGCGTTTACGTTCAAGAGTTTGGAAGTTAATAGATGATACTTGGTAAACAGGGCTATGGTGGAGGCTTCGCTGCCTGTTACGAAGCCACCCAACAAACCGAGAAAGGCGGCTACGGCCGGGTATAGGCCTCTGAAGAACTCGGCTGAACTGGTGGCCAGGATGTAGACCATGTTATTGCTCGGTTTGAGCAATGACCAATTGCCTGTAACTGAAACGTAACCAGAATAATTCATTACGTAAGCTATGGCAAAAAATACAGCCGCCGAAAAAACAGGACGCGGGGCTCTATGCCACCACTTGACCAAAACCTCACGCCACTCCTGCTTGGAAGGCCGGATGAACGGCACTGCCAGCAAGGTACTTATAATAACCCAGGTGTAAGCATTCCACAGCATCCTGGTCATTATCGGTTTGCCGCCGGGAATGATGTTGACTGGCATTGCCAGCTGTTTGAACAGGTAGTCGAAGACCGGGGGATAGAAGTTGATAAAGAGGCAGGCACCGATGAGGATGAGCCACGGGCTCAAAGCCCGTTCCAGGGACATGGTACTCTCAGTTTCCAGTTCTTCCGGAGTCAAAGAAGACCGGTCGAGTATGGGGCGACCTTTCAATTTCAAGTATAGGAGCATCATGAGGATAGTGGCTATGCCGGCTATGACCCCTGTTAACACGATGCCTTTGCCGATGAGGGCTACGGCCACCGCAGTGAACCCCATGGTTAAACCCGCCAGCAAGCACGGAACAGCCCCTTCTTTCATTTTCTGCCATCCCCCGACTATCCAGAGCATACCGAAGCCAATCATAGTGGAGACCACTGGCATAAACTTCGCAAAGATTAACGCCGAAGTTGTAAGAGGGGTTCCGGTCATGTCTGCGTATACCACTAGCGGAGCACCTAAGAGGGCATAAGTGCACAATGAGTCAAACCCTAGAGCCGGAAGAGCGATTGCCACGAACGTCGAGTAGCCGAGGGCGATCATAATAGGGGGAAGAATCGATACCGGGGTAGCCCCAACCGCGACGAGAAGAGTCCCGATACCCATGTTTATAATCATGACCTGAACGCAGTGATCCTGGCGGGCCACAGTCTTTACGAAAAGAACAATGCGCTTCAAAGCCCCGGTGCATTCTAGAAAGGTTATTTGAAAAATAGAAGTAGCTACCATCAAGGAAACAGGGAAAGAAGCGATTATCCCTGCCAGGCTCGCGGTCAGACCAACCTGCATCGAGGTATGAAAGAAAAGGCCAGCGATTATAAGGGTGAGGACCCATCCTACCAACCCACTGGTATCAGCAGCCCATTTTCCGTACACCAATAACACCAATACGAGGGCAATAGGCAGCAGCGTCAACAATACTTTCACTGGTTCCATCCTCCCGTCCTTCATTGTCAAATTTGAGACACGACTCAGTGATACTTCTCCGCAGCAACCAAAAATCCTGCTTTAACTGGGGATAAGCCAAACATTTTTTGGAGCCATGCTTACTCAAGACTGCTGCCCAAGCCTTGAATTACCGCTGTTCCGATTAAAAGGGGCCATTTACGCAAAACTTTTCTAAACCGACCTACGGGGCGGAAGTTTTGATTTCCGCAATCCTGTAGCCTATATCAGCTCTTATTCTCTTAACCTGCGCTTCACAGACCGGGCAGATGACCACTTCGAAATCGGGAACCCGGTTGTCGTTGACTGCTACTACCGTCAACTTGCTCCCGCAGTCCGGGCAAACCATATCTGACCATTCCAGATCTAAGCCGTTGGCGGAAAGATAAGCTAATTCGTATGCAAGATCATCACTTATCGCCATGCGCAAACCCTCCGCTTCCTAATTATGTAGGACATTGTTCAAACCAATTCTTTCAGATGGTTTATCTTGCTGTAGTTATTGAACTGCGCGGCCTTTACGCTCCAGAACACCCGGGTAAAGAACAAGAAGCCGTCGAGTGCTACAGGCAGTCCGGCTAATACCCGTTTAAGTGTACCCGGCACTGAGCCAGCCTAAATCCCAATAGGGCGTTGAGGCCGAAAACGCCGGTCGCCAATCAAGATCGACACTGAAGGTCGGGCCAGGGTTAAGAAAACATCAAGGTGTTGTCATGGGTTTAAGGATGGACTCCCCTTTTCGATCCACTGTTAAGAAATCCCCATAAAAGTCTCGGAAGTCAACCCGTGCCTGGCAAGACTTGGGGTGTACAGTAGCTGCTACCCGAAAAAGGGATACTTTCCCCGGGCGTAAAGTCTTCGATTCGATATCGGCGGACTCGTTTTTCAAAAGATTGCCTTCTTTATCGTACAGGCTAAACACAACTTTTACTTGGTCCAAATCCTCCTTGCAAACATTTTTTATCTTGCCTTCAGCTACAAAGAAGAGGTCCGACGACTGGTACCAGCGCCAGTTTATCACCTGTACCTGGGGCGACTCGCTAGACTCCGCTTTTTTGGGTATAGGGATTTTGGAGGCACAGGAGGTTCCTCCCAATAAGGCAGCCAGCAACAAGCAAAAGATTCCAATTTTGCTAAGGTTCAGTTTAACTACACCTCCATACGACTCATCTAGGCATGCATACAAAGTTGCCGAGCTTCGAGCAGGAGAAGCCAACCACGATGTCAAATACCTTCAATAACCGAGTTATGCCTGGGCGGAGACGTTGTACTACGTCCTTAAATGGGGAGGAATATTATGGTCGTAATCCTACTCGTCGTCACCTTTATGGTCTCCTTTTCGGTGGCATTTATAACCGACCGGGTCTTTCGACGACCCATAGAGTCTATACTCAACCGGCTCATACCCGAGGACATCAATTATGCCTGGAGCAAGTACCTGCAGTTTGCCATCTATGTAGTCGGCCTGTCGAGCGGGGTCAGGATATGGGAACTAGAAAAGTATATTACACCTTTGTCACCGGGAGAAAAAACACAGGTCATAGTTTTGACTCCTGAACGCTGGGCCTTAGAAGTCTACCGGACGGTTATCCAGACCCTGGCAGGCATCGCCTGGATGCTCCTGGTCTTCTTTATTATTGCTCTCATCGCCTACGTTATCATCAAGATCTTTGAAAGTAAACGCGAAAAAAGAGCTACAGACCCTAACGACACTTAAAAGTGTCGCCACAAGAGAATTAAAACCTCATTGTTCATAGGGACCGAAGAAATTTTCAGTACAATATCATCAGTACAGGCAAATACTGGTCAACCGAAGTGTTTTTTTGGAGTAGAATTATAATACTTATTTTTCATAATAATAATTCTGCGTTAATCTGCGTCTCATTCATAACCACATCAGCTACGCGATATCTTCTGGACCTCGATTTCCGAACTCACCATTTTCTCTAATTCTTCGTTGCTAAAAGTGACTCCGTGTTTAGCCGCCAGCCTTTGCAAATGGCCCAAGTATGACCGGTCTTGGAAGAAGGTCTTGACATAGGCGGCTACCCACTGCATTTTGCTCGGTTTTTCCGGGAGTTCGGGGTTGACCTTCCGGAAAGATGACTCGAACCAGTCGTCTTGCATGGACACCAGCTCGTCTTTAACCAGTGCCCGCAAGTTGCCCAGGCAGTGCTCTACCGCCTGCAGGTAGATGTTGTCCCTTTTTAGAGCTGCTTTGAGGGCAACTATGTCCTCGTTGCTGTAGCTGAAGGTGCGGGCCCAAGCCTCTGCGTCCTGAAAACTCGGTCGCTTGCGAATCCCGTACTTGTCCAGAAGGCTCCGGATTTTCTCTTCAGACGTATCGTACTGTAAAAGGGACAAATCCACCCCTTTTTCGGCCAGGGCTGTCTCTAACTTACCCATATCCTGCCACGGGATATCTATCTCTTGAGGCCACGGAATCCCCGGTTTTCGATATCCGGCCACGAACTCGCGAATCACGGGACGTGCTTCCGATAGCATCTTTTCGTTGATTTCTTCTCGTATGAGACCGGGCAGGTTAGCCGGGGGCCGCAGGTCGTTGTCTTTAAGGATGGCGGAAATTTTTTCGGCCAAGGCCTGGACTTCTTTACGCATTATTTCTTTTTTGTCAAATACGGCGCCGAGAGACGTAGCCTCTTCAATCATTTCTGTCCAGTCGGCTAAGAGGTCTTCCCAGTTCTCTTCTAGGTAGCTTTTAATGAACGGGCGGGCATCTCCCTGTTTCGCTTTCTTACCGGTTAGAAAATCGAACCACCCCACGAAGCACAGCCCCCTTTTTCGTATCCGTCTGGTCTTCGGCTTTAATTTAAATCTCATTCTACAAAAGTTGGAAGGAATCCTGCTTGGGGTGTGCTTAGTTATCCAAGTGGCAGTCTCGGGCGGTTTATGGTAAACCCCGCGCAGTGTTATGATTAAGATAGGCTGGAGCACGAAGGAAGGGTGGGAGTATGAAGCTGGAGCAGGTAGGTTTCAACCGTTACCGCCTGCCCCGTCAGGGCAAGATGAGGGTCAGCGGTTTAGTTTATGCTAGTCCCGCGCTGCTGGAGCATGTAAGGGGGGACAACTCTTTGCAGCAGCTAGCTCACGCAGCTCAACTGCCAGGGGTAGTAGAGCCAGTGCTGGGAATGCCCGACATACACGAAGGCTTCGGTTTACCCATCGGAGGGGTAATGACAGTGAGCGAAGAAGGCGTGATTTCTGCGGGGGCGGTAGGGATGGATATCAACTGTGGGGTTCGGCTCTTGCGGACCGAGCTTTCTGCCGACAGTTTTGACCGGCCTCTCTTACGCAAGCTTATGACCGAAGTCGAAGCGCTGGTTCCGACCGGGGTCGGGAAGAAAGGACTTCACCGTGGCATTACTGCCCGCATTTTCGAAGAGGTAGTCTACCAGGGGGCAGCAGCGGTAGTAAAGGCTGGCTTTGGATGCCCGGAAGACATAGAACGTATTGAAGAAAACGGCTGCCTGCCAGGAGCTGACTTGGCAGAAGTAAGTAGAGAAGCGATCAAGCGGGGCTCGGAACAGCTGGGGACTCTAGGGGGAGGGAACCATTTCATCGAGTTACAGAGGGTAGACAAAGTCTTCGATCCGGAAGTGGCTGAACGTTTTGGCCTTTTTGAAGGACAGTTGACAGTTATGATACATACCGGGAGCCGGGGCTTCGGTCACCAAATCTGTACCGATTACTCCAAGGGCCATATCCCGGCCGCAGCCCGTTATGGAATTGAGCTTCCAAGTAAAGGGCTGGCCTGTGCTCCCATTGATTCCGCAGAAGGAAGGAGTTACTACGCTGCTATGGCCTGTGCGGTCAACTACGCTTTTGCTAACCGGCAGATAATTACGGCCGACATTCGGCAGGCTTTTGTCCAGGTACTGGGGCTGCGGTTAGAAAACATAGGATTGCAGGTAGTCTACGACGTGGCTCACAACATTGCCAAGTGGGAGGAGCACGGCGGAAGACGGCTGCTGGTGCACCGCAAAGGGGCGACCCGAGCCCTGCCTCCCGGACACCCGGCTAATCCCCCTGTCTATCGCGGGACCGGGCACCCTGCATTGGTACCGGGCAGCATGGGCACTGCTTCGTACGTATTAGTGGGGACAGATCTGGCTGCAGAGTCTTTCTTTTCCGTGAATCACGGAGCGGGAAGGACCCTGTCCCGCTCGGCTGCGGAAAGGAGTATTACGAAGGAAGAGTTCGAAGCCAGTATGGGGGAGATTCTCTACAACACGCGCAATTTTCGAGATGTTGTGGATGAGGCTCCGCAGGCCTACAAGGACATCGAGGAAGTAGTGGATACCCTGGTCGACATCGGCCTCACCCACAAAATCGCCCGCCTGGTACCCCTAGCTGTTATTAAAGGCAAGGACTAAACGGTTGTAGCTTTAAACAGCTTAACGATTTCCCACCACAGAGTTGCGACAGCCGCCAGTCCGATGGCGGTCACTAGCTGGAATGGGTTTAAGGGTGCTGTTTTTACCGCGGAGTTAGCTGCGGGCCAGTAGACAATGAGGAGATCGTGCATCTCGACGATCTTGCCGTCGGCGGGAATTCTTTCGCCTTCTTCGAGGATCATCAGGTCTCCAACCGTTAATTCTGTACTGTTTACGCTCTCTACGGTGCCGTTTGTTATGACCCTCACCGAGGGAGCAGCTAGATCCTTCAAAGCCCGCAGGGTCTTGTCCGTACGCCACTCGTGGAACAAGTTAATGGCCGACCTAAAAACCACGAAGCACAGCATAACCGTGCCGTCTCGGGGTTCCCCAAGGACGAAGTAGAGCAAGGCAGTGCAGAAAAGCAGTAGAAACATGGGTTCCTTAAAAATTGAAAGCAGCCTGGAGAGAAAAGTGCTTTTCTTTTCTTGGACCAGCTCGTTTTTTCCGTACTCGAGCTGACTGGATATGACCTCTTGCTTCGACAGACCACGGTAGTCGCCGTTAAAGCCGCTGACTCTAACTATCATTCTCATTCCTTTACGGGGTGAGAAGCTTGCATAAAAAGAAAACCCCAAAAAATTGGGGTTCTTATAACGACGATTATACGCGTATTTCCTTCTTTTGTCCAGGAGCCGGGGCTCGACACCTGTTGTCCCGACTACAGGGAACAGGCGAGAACGAGAACTGTCCGCCTCTAGTCAAATTTTCAAATAAACTTAGCGAACCTCAAAACAGGTCAGTCTCCGACATTAAAGCGCGGGTGGTTTCTAGGCGCGTTGAAGTACCTGACGATTTTCTTGCCCGGGTCCCAGCTTATCATCTTGCACCTGTCATTCTGCGGGCCCAGCATATCAGTGCCGTCCAGGTAGATGTAAGCGCGGATGATGGCATTGGCCCATTCGACCCCGCCGGTGGCGTAAGAGCGGTTGGTCCAGGAGTAGCCGCTGTCCAGAGTGCTGAGACCGGAGTTGCTGGCCCAGACGACCTGGCCGCTGTCGCGGTCGATTATTTCGATCCGGTCCAGACAAACAATGGTCCGGCCCACCCCACCTTCGGCGGAAAGGGTGATCCCGGGGGCGCTCTCCTCGATCAGGAACGACAAGAGATCGGCCGAGGTATCGCTCATGGTCGGGATCAGAGACTGGGCTGTTGCTGAAGCCGTTTCTCCCAGCACGGTCCCCGGGTTGTACTCGGTGCTGACATTGTAAATGGCAGCCGGACCGCTGGCCAACTCAACCTTGAGTTCGGCAATCTGCGAATACTCGTTGCGGTACTTCAGGCGGATGCCGAAAATACCCAAAGTGGTACTGACATCCCACCCTTGGGTGAAGAAGGTGTCGGGAACGCTGGCGGCAATAGCCCGCGCGCACCCCTTTTTCTTGATTTCATGCCAGCCCGAAGCCGGAGGTGGCGGCGGGGGCGGTGACACGACCAAGTCTACCCGGTACCTCAAGCCCGGGTAGAAGCACTCCGGTTCCGACCTGCCGCTGGCGTTGCCCTTAACGGCTTTAAGGTACATGGGATCTACATTGTGGTTGTCGAAGGTTACGGTGTAACTGCCGCTGTTGTCGGTGGTGGTAGAGGCAACGACGCTGTTATTAATCCACTTGATCACGTCTACCTTTTGGCCGCCCAGGGGATTTCCATTTTGATCTACTATTCTACCGCTTACCGTGGTCATGGTGGTATAGCTCAAGGTGCCGGTCACGTCGGTCACCTGTCCTGCCCTCACTGTGCCGGTTACGGTAGTAGGTGCGAAGCCCCGCTTGGAGAGGCGGAAGGTATAAGTGCCGGCCGGCAGGCTGAAGCTGGCGGGTCCAGCCTGGGTGGTCATGTCTTGCTGCCCTGTTCCTACAACCTCCACGGTCACTCCGGAAAGGAAATTGCCGGTAGCCTGGCTCTTGGCCCCGACCGCGGCACTCCCCATGTTGGTGAGGTAGAGCTTGACATTCATACTGCTCGAGATCAGCATACCGCTGAAGATGTCCTGACCGTTATAGCCCATATAGCCGGGCTTGCTGGCTTTTACCAACAGGTTAACCCCGATGGGGACATCGCGGAAGACAGCGATGGAGGCTTCTCCCGTGTTTATTTCCTGGGAGTAAGATCCGGCACTGCAGGTGACGGTGAACCCCCCCTGGTCGAAGATGCTGTCGTCGGGCTGGCGGATCAGAGCATACACAGTTCCGGTTTTGAGCACCTCGAGGGTGATGGTTTTACTCAGGGTCGCCGGAGAGATAAGCAGGCTTCCCGATCCCGGCGGGTTGACGGTGACGGTATAGGTGACCGTGTTCTGGCCCGGAGGTAGGGCTCCGGGTCGTACCACCACGTTGAACTCGGTAGTGACTGAGCTCTTCGGGTTGATATTGACATAAGTGGTGGTAATTGTCTGACCTTGGTAACTGAGCTGCACCGGAAGGTTGGTTATCTGGTAGTTCGAGGTGTTTTTCAAGGTGGCCTTGAAGAATATAGGGTCACCCAGAGCCGGTTTGCCGCCACCTGCCGACCAGTAACCGCTGGAGGTGAGGGAAATGAACTCCACGGTCGGCAGGAGGAGGTTCGGCTGCAGGCTCGCGCTGTTGTTGGCCGTCGAGACCTCGCCTACTCCAGAAGGCGTCGATATTTGGGCGACAAGCTTGTCGGTGGTATTGGAGGGCATGGGGAAACCGTTGAAGACCACCTGTTTTTGAGAGTTTTTGGTCATAGGCGTGGATACAGTCTGCAATGACAAGGCTCCTGGGCTTCCGGTAAGCTTCACCGTGGCTCCGGCCGGGCAGGTACCGGGTCCCAGGTTCTTGACCGTGACCGTCACTTTGACCGGCGCTCCGGGAGCGGCCTTGAAGGGACTAGTGGAAATACCAGTCACGGTGAGGTCCGGTTTGAT
Source organism: Syntrophothermus sp. (assembly GCF_013314835.1). Lineage (NCBI taxonomy): Bacteria > Bacillati > Bacillota > Clostridia > Eubacteriales > Syntrophomonadaceae > Syntrophothermus > Syntrophothermus sp. The sequence continues at coordinate 47,226 of NZ_JABUEX010000010.1, read as the reverse complement.
GATGTTCGGGGTATACTGCTGGCTGTTGTTGTCCGGGTTGATATCACCCGTACCGGCAGGCGGTTCCACCTGGATGGTCATGACTGGGCTGCCAGCGGTAGGTAAAGGAACCGCACCTACGGAGAAGGTGGCACTGGCCTGGGCCGCAAGGTAAGACATGTTTTTGAGGCGGACCGTGCCGCCAGAAGTGACCTTGACTTGGCCGTTGGCCGGACAGGGAGTGCTTCCGGCGTTCTTGACGGTTACCGATAGCGTGACGCTCGTCCCCAGGCTGGCCGGATCCGGGGTCATCTTGACCGCAGTTATGGTTAGATCGAAAGACGGCAAGCTGGGCGCAAGGCTCAGGGCATTGTTGCTTGCTGAAACTTCTTTGACATCAGGCGGGGGTAGAACCTCAGCTGTTAGGCTATCGGTAGCTTTCGACGGCATCGGGAAGTTGGTAAACGTAAATTGGCGCTCCGACCCCTTGGCCATCGGGGCAGGAGAAGTTTGAGTGACCTCCGGAGTGCCGGGGCTTCCGGTTAATTTCACTACCGCCCCGGCTGGGCAGGAGCCGGGTCCCAGGTTTTTAACCGTCACCGTGACTTTAACCGGCGATCCAGGAGCGGAGACCGAGGGATCTGTTAAGATCTTGGTCACCGCGAGGTCCGGTTCCAGGGTATTAGGGCTGTACTGCCGGCTGTTGTTAGTCGGGTTGATGTCAACCGTGCCGGAAGGCGGTTCTACCTGTACGGTTATTTCCTCCTTGCTGGTCTGGGGCAAGGTGACCCCGGCTACGGTGACGGTAGAACTGGCCTGGGCATTAAGCGAAGGCAGGTTTTTGGTTTTAACTACCCCGGCAGACACTACCTTGACCGTACCCCCCGCGGGACAGGCGCTGTTGCAGGAATTCTTGACCGTTACCGAAAAGGTAACATTAGCCCCTAGATTAGCGGGATTCGGCTGCATCTTGATCTCGGTTATGGTCAGGTCAGGTCCGGTCTGGGCGGCTGAGGAGGGTATCGGTTCTTCTTCATCGGAGGCTCGAGAGAGGTCCTGTCTTTCCTGCACTGAGGGCAGGAGTTTTGATACATCCAGCGGGGTCGCAGACGTTTTAGTTGGGGGAGAGGCAGACTGGCTTTGCGGCCTGACGCTGAATGCCCCCGACATAGCGGAAATGGTGCTCTTGGATACGCTTGTGATTTTTATCTGGTAATCGTCACCTTGGGCCAGGGAAGAAGAAACCTTCCAAGAGTAGCTCCCGGATCCGTCACTGCCGGCCGACGTGTAAGAAGAAATGGTGGTCTTGAGTGAGCCACCCTTATAAAGCTGAATCCGGAGGTATCGCCCTACATCGCCGGTATAGGTCCAAGCAACGGTACAAGACTGACCGGCCAGAAGAGTCTCCCCTTCCCTCGGAGAAACGACAGAGAATGAGCCGTCCGGTGATACGCCACCGGCAGAACCGGTAAAGGGAAAGAGCAAAAGGGAGACCAACGTCACAAAAGACAAAAAGGCCGCTGAACCGCGTCTCTTCAGCAATTTCAATAGCATAAGCGTCCCTCCTTTCCTAAAAGCAAACGATTATCCGTGCTGCCTGATAAGTTTTGCCAATCGGCAGGTGAAGCCACCATGACTCGAGCCCAGCACCCCTCAGTGAAGCTGGGGTTCGTATTTTTCCTGCAGCGGCTTCAATATGTCTATCAGTTCTTTGACTTCTGGCGGGCACGGTGCCTTCAAATCGGCCACGACCGCTCGGCCATCGTAAGGGGGCGAGTTCTGGGTCTGTCCCAGCCACACCATAACCTGGTAGTAAGGGTTTTCGTCACTGGGAAACGGCCATGATTTAGGAGTCGCGGTATAGGCGACGTAGTCCTTCGTGGACCACAGGGGAACCAGGGACCAGTTAATTTTGGCCAGAGCCGACTTTACGGCAGCCAGTTCCTGGTCCGAAAGTTTACCCTTCTCGATGTTGGTATTGCCCCAGTTGCCCTCGGAATCGATTCCTATTTTATAACAGTGGGCTGAACCTACCTTTGGAAAATGGACGAAATCAACGTGCCATAATTCCGGCAAAGTCCCGCCGGGGCCTAGGCTCTGGGGACCGGACCATTCGGGCCACGTGTTTGAAGGCTGATGAGACTCAGGAACCGCACCGGTTTCGTTCTGCTGCGCTTCCTGTTTCGGTGAGCCACAGCCCGCGAGTACCGCTAGTGACAGCACCACAAGGATTATGATCGCCCAAAGGTGTCCCCGCATTCATTCATCCTCTCCTTTCTCAGTTATAACTTTTCGCGTCTTTATTTTTTTTCTGCGGCAGCGAGCATGTACCAAATACCACCTGCTCCGACTGCCGCAAAAATAAGACCAATTACCAAAACTCCAAAAGTAGCCCACGAGAATCCGGTTTCCAGGACGGCTTCCGCCGGGTTGTCGGGGTTGTAGTACACTGTTACTTTTTTCCCTTCCGGGTACCTGTCGACCAGTCGCCGGGCCGGGCCAGGACTGCCTGAGCTGTACTGGCCGAAGAAAACGTTTTCCGAGGTGTACTCTTTACCGTCAACCGTGTACCGGTAGACTACCTCCGCCCAGTAGGAAGGACCGTCTCGTGGCTCGTGGCTGATGTCTTTTACCTGAGAAGACACAACCCGCCCCGGACATGAAGGCCAGGACAGGCTGGCCAAGGCCTGGTAGACGATGCGGCCCCCCCATATGGTGACCGCGAGGCCTGCCAGCATTATGAAGCTGAAGCCGAGGATCTCCTTTGTTCGGTTGCGGTCTTCATCCATGACACGTGGTTCCTCCTTAACCGCATCCCTCTGCAGGGCGTGCTACCGATTTGGGAGGTTGACCGGGAGCTTGTTCATCATGCTGTTGAGATCCGTAACTTGGACGCCGGGAGGGAGTTCGAAGGTATCGGCCGGCAAGGAACCCACGTAGATGTTTTTGTATTCCATTATTGTCTTTTCTCCTGAAGCGGCGGTAGTTTCAACCCTGACAGGCAAACCCAGATCCTCGCGAACCCAAAGCAGGACCTTCTCTCCCTGGCTGCTCGGGGCAATCATTTCCAAGACCTTGCAGCGTGCCCCGTCGTAGATCTCGGTTCGGATTACTTTTACTTTATTGGGGTTGAGGTTTCCGGTGTAGTCGGTGGGAGAAGGGGCCTCGTTCGAATCTGTTCCTGCGGACAACTTGACGGCTTGGTTTTGTTCGGGGTAGTAAGTAATGACGGTGTTGGTAGTGCGGTCAAAAAAAGTAACTATCCTTTTGCCCTCGATAGTGGAATCGGTCTTGAGGCGATTCCCGTCGAGCCACACCTTTCCGGTTTGAGTCCCCTGGGGGGTTGTCAGAATGAATTCATACGACATGCTTTTCAGCCCTTGCCCTTTGGCCAAGACATCGGAAAGCGATTCCTCCTTCGCCGGCTCGCTGACCTGCGTCTTGGTGGAAGGCTGATTGCTTTGTCCCTGCGGCTCGTTCTTGGATTCGCCTGGGCCGCACCCGGTCAGAGAAAAACACAGTATCATCGCGAGCAACACTGCGCTGTAGACCCGAATCTTTTTCAACATAGATCGACCTCCCTTTCGTAAAAACAAAACTTGCGGTTCCCGAATACGGGAAGGAAATCCGCAAAATTCTTGAAGGAAATTATAGCGGGAGATCGTCAAAAAAACGTCAAATCCGATCTCGATTTGAAAATTTAAATATGATTCAGACGCTGATTTACGCAGGCTTTTTCGGAATTAGTAATCAGATATCACGGCGAAAAGGGTCAGCCGCATAGTCTTAACCTAATATGTTGTGGCCATTATTGGCCTCGGCGCTACATACAGGCAAACAGGCAGCCGCCGGCTCTTCGGAAGTAGTTTTTAAAGTGAAATCAAAGATGAAAAAGGTTTCCAGGTTGACACGCTCAGGGTACCGTTATAAAATACTCATACGAACATATGTTTGGGTGATGTTATGAGCAGAGTGGCCTGCATATTTTTCCCTTATCTTTATGCCGGGTGGGCCCGACGAAAGCATCCCTGGCTTGGCCGGCAGCCCCTGGTCATATTCCGTGAGGGGCGGGTAACAGGGGTTTCGCCCGAGCTGAGAGGGTACGGTTTGGAAGGGTTACCCGTAGCCGAAGCGAAAGGCAAGTGCCCGGATGCTTTTTTTCTGGCTTATGACGAGCCCCTGTACAAAGGAGCCTGTAATCGTTATCTAGAGGCTCTGACCAGGGTTTCCCCTATCATCGAACCGGTTAGTGATGAAGAATGCTTTTTTGATCTTACAGGAAGCAATATCAAAAAGGAAATAGCAAAACTGAAAAAGAGTTTGGGACCGGATAGGAGCTGGGGGCCGGTGCTGGTAGGAATAGGCAGGAACAAGTTCGTGGCCAGGCTTTTGGCCCGTGCCTTCTGGCAAGCGGGCTCGATAGGTGATTCCGGCTTCTATTGCCTCGAGACAGCTCCTGGCCAGGAAAAGTATTTTATGAAAACTGTTCCCATAACCATGGATTGGCTTTTGCCTCCGAAGGTTCTCGATGCCTTGAGCCAGTTAGGTTTCAAAAGTTACGGAGAACTGCAGGACCTGCGGTTAGACGAACTGGTGGAGATGCTGGGAGAACACGGTTATACAGTCTACCGGCACGGCCGCGGGCTTGACGACACTCCCCTCGTCAACCTCTACCCTCCGGGCAGGCTGGCTTTGGCTTTCGGCCTGGAAGGGGAAACTGAAAGCAGGGGAGTAATAGCCCGGGTTTTGCGGGAATCGGCCCGGATGCTGGCTTTTTTTCTGTATTCCAGGAGAAAGGGATGCCGCTTTGTCAAGCTGGCGCTGGCATCCGAGGAGGATACATGTGAGGAAGGACGGTTAGTACCGTGGGGATACCGGGAAGAAAGGAAGCTGTATGAAGTCCTGGTTTTGCTTTTAGACAAACTGACTCTTACCGGTCCCGTGGTTGGGGTGAGGGTAGAGGTTTCATCGCTTTACGACTGGGAACTGGCTGAGCAGGATCTTTTTGACCTTAAGCCCAGGCCCCGGCATGACCTGACAGCTGTTGCCTTGGCCTTGAACGAAAAATATCCCGGTATGATTTCGCGGGGAGTAAAGATCGGGCGCAGGGAAGAGGTTTTATCCTTTTGGGATCCCTGGCGTTTTTCGGGTGAGACCAGGTGAGTCGGCTGCTTTTCCAAGGCTTAGAAGTGATGGAAAACGAAGAAGGGGAGCCCCAGAAGGTAAAGTGGAAGGGCAGGTGGGTGGAGGTGGCGGTTATCCTAGACCGGTGGTACGATACCGGCTGCTGGTGGGAGAGCGAGCCGCCCAAGCTTTTTTACCGCCTGGAGCTCGAGAACGGGATGGTTTTAGAGTTGTTTTCCGATGGTGCCGGCCAGGGCTGGAGCCTGTACAAGATCTACGATTGACGGATAAGTCCGAAAACTAGCCACAGATGCACACTGATTTTCCTTAATTGAAGATTCTCTAAAGAATCCGAGGTTTCCATTCTCTAGTGGTGATACCGCCAGATGTCATGGGGGTCTGCTCCGGAAGTAAACCACAGATGGACACTGACCCGGCACTCAGCTCAAGTCTTTGATTAGCGGCTAGGGTTTTCGGGAACCAGTGGCATGTTACAATGTCAGTCAGCTGAGTGCCGGGCAGATGAACACAGATTTATTTTTGATTTAAACGCTGATTTACGCAACCCCCCTTATATACACCAAGCGGTATCACTACCAGAAAATGAACCGCATTCCTCGCAATTTTAAGTCGTATGCATTAATTATTAAAAAATCTGCGTTAATCAGCGTCAAATATAAACATCTGTGTTAATCAGTGCTTATCTGAGTTCATCTGTGGCTCGTTCTTGGGGCAGGTGGTAGGATGTTCGTGCATCTTCACGTGCACAGCTGTTTTTCATTTCTGGACGGGGGGAGCTCAATCAAGAGCCTGGTAGAGAAGGCAGCCGAATCAGGCATGCCGGCCCTGGCCCTGACCGATCACGACAACCTGTGCGGCGCGGTCCAGTTCAAGCTAGAAGCCCAAAAAGCGGGAATAAAGCCTATCCAGGGGGCGGAGGTGACCGTAGCCGGGGGATACCACCTTACCCTTTTAGCCGAGGATAAAGAAGGTTACCGGAACCTCTGCCGCATCTTGACTAAAGCCCACCTGGGAAACCCCCGGGGCAAGCCCCAGGTAACCCTCGACACCCTGAGAAAACATGCGAAAGGGCTTATTGCCCTTTCGGGCTGCCGTAAAGGGGAAATACCGGCCTTGATACTTTCCCGCCATTACGATGCCGCTTACCGGGCGGCTCTAACTTACCTGGAGATATGGGGAAAAGACGGCTTCTACCTGGAACTGCAAGATACCTACCTGCCCGGCACCAGGACCTTAAACCGGAACCTGGCCGAACTGGCTGAGAAACTGGGGGTGGGCGTGGTGGCCACCAACAACGTCCACTACGCGTATCCGGAGGACTTTAAGGTTCACGACATCCTGACCTGCGTCCGGACCTTAACCCGGGTGTACGAGGTACACCCGGAACGCCCGCTCAATGCCGAGAACCATCTCAAGCCAGAACGGGAAATGAAGAAGCTTTTTCGGGAGTACCCGCAGGCGGTAGCTAATACCTGGGAGATAGCGGAGCGGTGCCGGCCTTGTCTGGAACCGGGTGCCCCTCTTTTCCCTAAATTCAACCCGCCTCCCGGCCAGACGGCGGAGTCACTTCTTAGAGAACTTGCTTACCGCGGGGCCAGGAAAAAGTACGGCCGGGTAACGCGAAGGGTCGAAGAGAGGCTGGAACACGAACTTCACATCATCAATACCCTGGGTTATGCCGACTATTTCTTAGTGGTTTGGGATATAGTCGAATACGCCCGCCGGCAGGGGATACGGCATGCAGGGCGGGGATCGGTCGCCGATTCTTTTGTCGCCTATTGTTTGGGGATAACCGAGGTAGATTCCCTGGCCCGGGGGCTTTTGTTCGAGCGGTTTATGAGCCTGGAGCGGGCGGAGAAGCCGGACATCGACATCGATTTCGATGCCCGCTGGCGCGACCGCATTTCCGAGTACGTTACCCGAAAATACGGGCAGGACAAGGTGGCGAAGGTCTGCACTTACAGCACGTACAGGGCAAGATCCGCGGTACGGGAATTGGGCAAAGCTTTGGGGCTGCCCGAAGCCGAACTGGACAGTGTGGCCAAGAGGCTCCCTTATGGTGCCTACGCCGATCGGATTAGGGATATGCTGTCTTTGCTGCCGGAGCTGCGGGAGAGCGGGCTGAATAGGGATAAATTCACGTTGCTGCTGGACCTGTGTGAAAGAGTGGCCGGTTTTCCCCGTTTTCTGGGTACCCACCTGGGAGGGCTGGTAGTGAGCCGGGAGCCCCTCTGCGATATTACCCCGCTCCAGCGGTCGGCCAAAGGGGAGATAGTGACCCAGTTCGACAAAGACGATGTAGAAGAACTGGGACTCGTTAAGCTCGACCTTTTATCTTTGCGAGCGATGTCGGCGGTGGAAAACACGGTAAGGGCAGTCAAGCAGGAAAAGAAAACGTTCGACTACGAAAAAATACCCCTGGACGATGATGCTACCTACCGCATGATAAACAAAGGTGAAACCATCGGCGTTTTTCAACTGGAAAGCCCGGCCCAAAGAGCTCTGCAGGCGCGGCTGGGGGCCTCTGATATCGAGGACATCGTGGCCAGCGTGGCCCTTATAAGGCCGGGGCCGATCAAAGGCAACATGGTAGAACCCTATATATCCCGTCGGCAGGGCCGGGAACCGGTGACTTTTCTGCACCCCGCGCTCGAGCCTATCCTGGCCAAGACCTACGGGGTCATCCTTTTTCAGGAGCAGGTGATCGAGATTGCCACCGCGATTGCCAGATTCACTCCGGGAGAGGCCGACCGCCTGCGTAAAGTGATGACCCACGCCCGTTCCCAGAAAGTGATGGATGAGGTGGGGCGGGAGTTTATCAAGAAAGCGGTGAAAAACGGGGTGTCCCAGGCAGTGGCAGAGACGATATTTAAGGCCATGGCCGGTTACGCCAGCTACGGCTTCTGTGAAGCCCACGCGGCTGCTTTTGCCACTACCAGTTACAAGACCGCATACCTGCTTCGCCATTACCCGGCCGAATTCTATGCGGCTGTTCTCAGTAACCAGCCCATGGGTTACTACCCTCCTCACGTTATCGTGAACGAAGCCAAGCGGCGGGGGATAAAGATACTCTCGCCCTGCATCAACAGGAGCGGGGAAGCCTTCCAGGTGGAAAAAGGCGGCATCCGGATCCCGCTCTCCCGGGTAAAAGGTCTCAGTCGGGAAGGCTTGAAGAAAATCCTAGCTTGCCGGCCGTTTGCATCCCTGATCGAGGTTTGGGAGAAAACCGGGCTGGCCCGGGACGAGATGGAGAACCTGATAAAGTGCGGGGCCCTAGATGTGTTCGATACCAACCGGCGCCGGCTATTGGTCAAGGCCCGAAAGCTGTATTTTCGACCCCAACCGGCGGGAAACGTAAAAGAGGGGATTATAGCCTTCGATGACGGCGAGGCGGCAGGCGCGAAAATGGACATCCCCGATTTTACCGAGGACGAAAAATACGCGATGGAGTTCGAAATCTTAGGTTTGAGCCCGCGGGAGCACCTTATGGCCAGGTTCCGCGGTTACCTAAAGAATAACGGCTTCAAAAGTAGCCGGGACCTGGCAGCTCTTCCAGATGGGAGATGGGTAAAGGTGGCAGGGGTACTGCTCTGCCCCCACCGGCCCCCTACCAAAAGCGGCAGGATTACCGTTTTTATGTCGCTGGAGGACGAGTTCGGCCTCACCGATGTGACGGTTTTCGAAGACGTGTATCAGCGCTACGGAGGACTTATATTCTCTCCCCAAACCACGCCGCTGGTAGTAGAAGGGGTTTTGCAAAAAAGAGGCAACGCGACCAGCGTAGTGGCCAAGAGGATGAAACGATTATTAGACGCAGATTGACGCTGATTTGCGGCCACAGATGGACACTGACCCGGCACTCAGCTCAAGTCTTGATCAGCGACTAGCGTTTTCGGGATCAGCTGGCATGTTACAATTCGTCCAGCTGAGTGCCGGGCTGATTAGCACAGATATAAATGATTTCACTGCGAAAAGGATCAACCACAGAGTTTTAGCCTTACATATTGTTGTTATTATTGGTCCTAGAACTATATACAGGAAAATACTGGTCGATCGAGGGGGTTATTGCAGCAAAATCATAAATTAAATAGTAAAATCTGCGTCAATCAGCCTCTAATATGTATCCGTGTTAATCAGGCTCCATCTGTGTGCATCTGTGGTTGATCCCCAGCATCTCCCGGATCCGCAGGGCATTTCTCACCGCATAATCGCCGAAGTTGTTGTTCATCAGTATGTGCATTTCTTCTGCTTTCTCAGATAGGGGCAGGACTCGTCCGAGAAGCTCTTCGAGTTCTTCATCCGAGTACAGGTAATTAAACCTCTCGCCGCTCGTTTTCAGGCCTTTTCTGTACCACATCTGAGCGTTGCGGCCGTGGAAACGGCAGATTACGAGTTTCGGGTAGGTTACCTCTGCTACCATCGGTACACTGCCCTGCCCAATCTGGGGCTCATCGCAGACCACGTTGACCAGGCGGTTATCGGCGAGCAGTTTCAAGGTCTGGTCGCGCGTATCGCCCTCAAACCAAGAGCGGTGCCTGAATTCTACCGCCAGGGTGAAGGAGGCCAGCCGCTCCCGGCACCATAGAAGATAGCTTATATTCCGGGGGTTGCAGACGAAAAACGGGGGAAACTGGAGCAGAACCGCCCTCAGCTTGCCCGCTTCTTCCAAAGGAGTCAGGGAAGAGGCGAAGCGATTGACGATGTAGGCGAGCTCATCCTTGTCCATAGGGGAACGGTCGTGCCTGGTTATCACCCGGTAGGCCTTGACATCGAAGACAAAGTTTTCCGGAGTTTTTCTAGCCCAGCCGTCAAAATTGCGAGCGGGCTGAAGCGCGTAGAAGGTGCTGTCGATCTCCACTACCGGGAAAAACTGGGCATAATATTCTAGCTGTCGGGTGGGTTTTAGACCAGGGGGGTAAAAATCGGTATGATCGCTCCAGGCGCAGGTGCCTACGAGAACAGTTCCCACTTGTCTATTTTATCCTCCTCTAATAAATTGCAACCTGTTCCTTATTTTGCAAAACCTCACGCGAATACTTAAAATATATCGTAGAAGCCCTGGGGTTTGATGTCAATGCTTCTTTTTTTCATCCGAACGCGGAATTTAGGTTGTTCAAGAATCTAGACAGGGGGGCAGTTTCCTGGACATCGCGGTATTGTCAGAATTCATCACCGACCCAATAAAGGTCGTGCTTTCTTTACTGGACATACTCATCGTGTCTTACCTTTTCTACCGCTTACTCTTGTTGATCAGGGGCACCCGGGCAGAACAGCTGCTGAAGGGCCTGTTGTTGCTACTCGTTTTCTCTATCGGTTCTCGGTACCTGCAACTGGAAGTCGTGGGCTGGCTAATGGAAAAGATGTGGACCATGCTGTTCGTGGCTTTACCGGTTGTGTTCCAACCCGAGCTGCGCCGGGCTCTGGAGCAACTGGGACGGGGCCATTTTTTTGCTGGCACAACCTCCCGCTGGACCGATAGAGACACGGTCATAGAAGAAATACTTAAAGCGGTTGCTATCCTCTCTCAAACTCAGACCGGAGCCTTGATAGTCGTCGAGAGAGATACGGGTATCAAAGACTACATCGAAAGCGGCGTGCCGCTGGATGCCCTGGTCAGCTCCCAGTTGCTGGTCAACATATTTACCCCCAAGACGCCTCTGCACGACGGGGCGGTTATTGTAAGCAACGGAAGGATAGTTAGGGCTGGGTGTTTTCTGCCTTTGACCGACAACCCTAACTTGGCCGAGGACCTGGGAACCAGGCACCGGGCCGGTATTGGCATCACCGAGGTTTCCGATGCTTTGACCATAGTAGTGTCGGAGGAGACGGGGAGTGTTTCCTGCGCTCTCGAGGGCAAGCTTAGCCGCGATCTGGACCAGAAGGGAGTGCGGGAAATTCTTGAACGAGAATTGTTGGGCAAAAGAGACCGCAAAAGCGAGGTTTTCAAGGTTTTGAGGTGGCCAAATGAACGGGAGTAAGAAGAATACCACCGGTTTGAAGATTATTTCGTTGGTGCTGGCGGTGATGCTGTGGCTGTTCGTCACCAACGAGAACGTTATCATCACCCGCAACGAGATCACGGGAGTCAAGCTCAACCATATCAATCTCGAGGAAGGTCTGAAGGCTTCACATACCGACAAGGTTTCCGTGGAAGTAATTGGTACTCCTAAAGAAGCCTCGGACATAAACGCCTACATTGACCTCAAAGGGCTGGAGCCCGGCATCTATACCCTGCCGGTCAAAGTGGAGCCCGTCCCTGGGGCCCGGGTGACCAAGATCCGGCCGGAACAGGTAAAGGTTCAGGTTTTTAAGACCGAAGAAAACATCTTTCCCGTGACCTGCCGGGTGCAGAAACTTCCGCCCGCCGGTTATACTGTAGAAGGCATGATTACGGTCCCAGAAAAATGCCTGGTAAAAGGGCCGCAAGAAGTGGTGAGAAAGGTAGCCTCAGTGGTGACGTTTTTGGACCTGACTGACCGGACTGAAACATCTTCGTTCTATGCTCCGGCGCGGGCGGTAGATGCGAGGGGGGAAACCGTAACGGATAACATCACCTTGATCCCAGACCAGGTAAAGGTTTACGTGGTTGTGGGCCAAGAACGTACCCTGACCAAAGTTGCGGTTAATCCTACTCTGACGGGCAAGCTGCCGGACGGCTACGTTTTGGGGGATATACGGGCAGAGCCGTCCGAGGTCACTTTGATCGGGCCTCCCGGCACCCCGGCTCCTTCCTTGCAAGTGACGACATCCCCCGTCAGCCTGGAGGGACATACCCTTCCTTTCACGGAAGAGGCCGCTGTAACCGTTCCCCAGGGTGTCTCGGCATTCCCGGAGCGGGTCCGGGTCATGGTCGATGTTAAACCGGTTACTAAAGAGGAGAGCCCATGAAGATAAGGATTCGTAACCTGAGGCTGGGCTTGGAAGAAAACGAGAACCGGCTCAAGCATTTAGCCGCAGGCAGGCTGGGGGTCAAACCGGCTTCTCTAAGGAATTGGAGCATAGCCAGGAAGGCAGTGGACGCCCGCCGGCAAAAGGTGGTGCTGGTCTATACGGTTGATGTAGAGCTTTCCAGCCGGGCCGATTTGGACCTGGCGGTTTTGGCGTCACCGGAGGTATCGATAATTCAGGATCGCCTACCCGTTAAATTGAGGGAAGGGGAAGAGACCCTGCGCTACTCGCCGGTTATTGTCGGTTCTGGGCCTGCAGGTCTTTTTTGTGCGCTAGGACTAGCGCGATACGGCTACCGGCCTGTAGTCATCGAGCGGGGGCGCGAGGTAAGAAAGCGGGCGAAGGATGTAGAAGAGTTCTGGCAGAACGGGGTTTTGAACCCGGAATCGAACGTCCAGTTCGGGGAAGGCGGTGCCGGGACCTTTTCCGACGGCAAGTTGATCACCCGCATTGGGGATGAGCGGGTAGATAAGGTGCTCGAGACTTTTGTAAACTTTGGGGCCCCGGAGGAGATTCGCTACTTGAAAAAGCCTCACATAGGGACCGACCGGCTGCGCAAGGTGGTGGAGGGGATGCGTCGCCAAATCCTCGAGTGGGGAGGCGAAGTCTACTTCGGTGCCCGCCTTACCGACATCGACTGGGCTGCGGGCAGAGTGCGGGGGATAACCGTCAACCACCGGGTCAAGGTCCCTTGTTCGGTGTTGGTGCTTGCCACCGGCAACGGCGCTCGGGATGTTTACCGGCTCCTAGCCGACCGCAACATCAGCCTCGTGCCCAAGGGGTTTGCCGTTGGAGTGAGGGTCGAGCACGCCCAGGCCCTTATAGATACCATCCAATACGGGCAATGGGCAGGACATCCTCGCTTGGGACCTGCCGACTACCACCTCACCTACCAGGACCGGGAAACCGGCCGCTCCTTGTACACCTTCTGCATGTGTCCGGGGGGATACGTCATAGCCGCTGCCTCCGAACCAGAGACGGTGGTTACTAACGGGATGAGCTACTATGACCGGGACTCCGGCGTCGCCAACAGTGCCTTGGTGGTGACCGTGGCGCCTTCGGACTGGGATGGCACTTCACTTGGTGGAGTTAGCTTCCAGGAAGAGGTGGAGCGTAAGGCCTTTGCCGCAGGGCGGGGAGGATACCAGGCTCCGGCTCAACTGCTGGAGGATTTTCTGGCGGGTCGGCGTAGTTCCGAACTGCCGAACGGCCGGGTCACATACAAGCCTGGGGTTACCCCGGCCAACCTGTGGGAGGTACTGCCATTGGAGCTCGCCCGGGTCCTGCAGAAGGGGATAACGGAGTTCGGACGCAAAATGAAAGGATTCATTGACCCGGCAGCGGTGCTGACAGGGGTAGAAACCAGGACTTCGGCTCCAGTACGCATCGAGCGGGGGCCTGATTACAGCTCGGTCAGTGTCAGGGGACTGTATCCTTGCGGGGAAGGGGCCGGTTATGCCGGGGGCATCGTGAGCTCGGCGGTAGACGGGTTGAGAGTAGCAGAAACTATCATCACTACCTATAAAAAACCGCTTGACAAGATAACCCTCGAAGCCAATCATGGTATTATTGATGCGAGGAGTCTCTGAGCGAGCCGGTCTAATGCCCCTCGACAAAGCCACAGTGGCGGCTTGATTCCTCAATAGCGATACAGTGAGAAGCGTTGTGAGGTATTCTGCGCCGAGCGAAAGGGAGGGTAAGTTTTGGGGAGGTTATTCGGTACGGACGGGGTCCGGGGCGTAGCCAACGAAGAGCTTACTCCGGAATTAGCATATAAATTAGGTCGAGCTGGGAGTTACGTGTTGGCCCAGGAGTTCGACCACCCGCGGATACTGGTCGGCAAAGATACTAGAATATCGGGAGATATGCTGGAAGCGGCCTTGATCGCCGGGATTCTGTCTACAGGGGCGAGCGTTCTCAAAGCCGGGATAGTGCCCACCCCGGCAGTAGCATACCTTACCCGCAGGTATGAAGCTTCGAGCGGAGTGGTTATCTCCGCTTCACATAACCCTATGGAGGATAATGGCATCAAGTTTTTCAGTGCGAACGGCTATAAACTGCCCGATGAAACCGAGGACAGGATTGAAGAACTGGTTAAAAAGGGAGTGGATGACCTGGCCCGTCCAGTTGGTGACGGCATCGGCCGGGTCTACGAGGTGGCAGAAGCGGAAACGAACTACATCGATTACTTGAAAAGCTGTTACCGGGCACCGCGTGACTTAAGCGGGCTCTGCGTGGTCGTGGACTGTGCAAACGGTGCTGCTTATAGTGTGGCTCCCCGCCTTTGGGAGGAACTGGGGGCCAAGGTCATTTCTATAAGTAACCATCCCAATGGCATCAACATCAACGACCGGTGTGGGTCCACTTACCCAGAGAAGCTGCGACGGGCGGTTCTGGAACACAAGGCCGATTTTGGAGTGGCTTATGACGGGGACGCAGACCGGGTTATAGTTGTGGATGAGCGGGGTAATGTCCTGGATGGGGATGTAATAATGGTAATCTGCGGGCTGCACTGGCAGAGGACGAAGAAGCTGGTTCCTCCTAAGGTAGTGGCAACTGTGATGAGCAACATCGGGCTCGACATTGCCCTGCGCCGGGAGAAAGTTGAGGTAGAGTATTGCCAGGTCGGAGACCGGTATGTACTGGAAAAAATGATGGAAACCGGGGCTCGCATGGGAGGGGAGCAGTCGGGTCATATTATTCTGCTAGATTACGCCACTACCGGGGACGGTTTACTCTCCGGGTTGAAATTGGCTGAAGTCATGCGCGAGACTGGGTTACCCTTGTCAGAACTAGCTCTGGAGATGGAAAGATTGCCACAGATTCTGGTTAATGTGGACCTAAAAGATAAGGAAGGGATACTGGATAACGACAACGTTAAGGAGGTGATAGCCAGGGTCGAGGCGCAGTTAGGAGAATGGGGCAAGGTTTTGGTCCGCCCTTCAGGCACCGAACCCAAGATAAGGATCATGGCCCAGGGGCGGGATGAGTTCATGCTGAAGGAGGTGGTCGAAGAGATAAGGAAGGCCATACTTTTGGCCCAAAAGTAACTACCGGGAGGTGATTTTCATATTTTAATAGTGTCGACAAAGCGCCAGCCCCGGCACTCATATGGCCACTGATAGACGCGGATAGACGCAGACATATACCAATGTTGCCCATTTAATCTGCGTTAATCAGCGTCGAAATTAGGCCATGGGTTGAGTGCCGGGTGACGAGGAAGGGACTTATCGAAAGTATCGGCGGATGGTCCCTCGGTGTGCCACCATCGTCAGCCTTGCTACAAAACCTACCGGCAACGGTCGGGACAAAAGGCAAGGCGAGTGGCGGATCAGAAGAATTGAGCATGAAGAATGAAGAGGTAGCATAGGAAGTCTTGTTTATCCTTGGCCAAAGTTAATAAGTATTGAAGAATTCGTGTTCATCTGTGAATATCAGTGTTAATCTGTGGCTGATTCCTGGTAAAGTCCGAAGTCAGGGGAGGTAGTAAAATTGTGTGGAATAACCGGATATATCGGATATAACGAAGCTGTGCCTGTAATTATAGATGGCTTAAAAAGGCTTGAATACAGGGGCTACGATTCAGCCGGGATAGCGGTAATTCAGGAAGAGCGTTTGTGGCTGTTGAAGAAAGAAGGAAGGCTGGAGCGGCTGGAAGGGATGCTAAACGGCAGTCACCCCCGGTCCAGCCTGGGAATAGGACACACCCGCTGGGCCACGCATGGGGTCCCGAGCGATGACAACGCCCATCCCCACACCGACTGTCGAGGACGCATCGCCGTGGTCCACAACGGGATAATCGAGAATTTTGCCGGTCTGCGCAGGTGGCTGGAAAGGGAGGGACACCGTTTCAGTTCTGAAACGGATACTGAGGTCCTGGCTCACCTGGTGGAGCACCACTACCACGGCTCGCTGGAGGAGGCAGTGCGCAGGGCTTTAGAAGCGGTAGAAGGGTCCTACGCCTTGGCAGTCATTTGCGCGGACGAACCCGACAAGATTGTGGCAGTCAGGAACCAGAGCCCTCTGGTCGTAGGGGTGGGGGAAAACGAGTATTACCTGGCTTCTGACATCCCGGCTATCCTGAACCGGACCCGGAAGGTCTATCTCTTGGAAGACCGGGAAATGGCGGTCCTCACCCGGGACGGGGTTGCCATTTCCAACGGGGAAGGAAAGAGGGTAGCCAAAGACATGTTCACTGTTACGTGGAGTGCCGAGGCGGCGGAAAAAGGCGGGTATCCCCACTTCATGATCAAAGAAATAATGGAGCAACCCCGAGCCTTACGGGATACCCTTCGCGGGCGGATTCAAGGGGGGCGGGTTGAGTTTTCGGACGTGGATCTCGACTGCTGCTTGGATGGGGTGGAAAATGTATTTATCGTGGCCTGTGGTACCGCCTACCATGCGGGGGTGGTGGGTAAACACGTCATAGAACAGATGGCTCGGTTGCCGGTGGAAGTAGACATCGCTTCCGAGTTCAGGTACCGCGATGTATTGTGGAGAGATAAATCTCTGCTCATCGTGATAAGCCAGTCGGGCGAAACCGCCGACACCCTGGCCGCCCTGCGCGAAGCCAAGAAGAAGGGCATCAAAGTGCTGGCTGTAACCAACGTGGTGGGAAGCTCGGTAGCCAGAGAGGCCGACAGGGTGATCTACACATGGGCCGGTCCTGAGATCGCGGTAGCTTCGACCAAGGCTTATTCTACCCAGCTCCTGGTCATGTACCTTCTCGGCCTGTACCTGGCGCAGAAGCGGGGCACCTTGCCGGAGGAAGTAATAGCCTCTACTGTCCGGGAGCTGAGAGGTATCGCGGACAAGGTAGAAGCCATCCTGGAAAAAGCCGGTGCAGTGGAAGCGATAGCTGAGAAATATGCCGCTACCGCGAGCACTTTCTTTATTGGGCGGGGACTCGACTACGCCGTGGCGCTGGAGGGTGCACTCAAGCTCAAAGAAATATCGTACGTCCATGCCGAAGCCTACGCTGCGGGCGAGCTCAAACACGGAACCCTAGCCCTCATCGAAGAAGGGGTGCCGGTCATCGCGATCGTAACCCAGGACGAACTCCAAGACAAGATGATATCTAATGTTAAAGAGGTCAAAGCCCGCGGGGCCGAGGTAATAGGCATAGGAAAAGAAGGGCTTACGGGTATCGAAGAAGAAGCAGACGAACTCTTCGTTATTCCCGGTGAAGACCCTCTGTTGACCCCGATGCTGACCGTGGTTCCGTTACAGCTCTTTGCCTACTACATGGCCGTCAAACGCGGCTGCGATGTCGACAAACCGCGAAACCTGGCGAAAAGCGTGACGGTGGAGTAACGAATAAATAGGACAACGATTTTATTGTATTTCTCATTTATTCCCCTCACCCATGCGAAAAAAGGGGGTTCTGTTGAGGAAGTGTTAAGGGAAAAGGATAAATGAAGAAATAAGGATAAAGGGTAAAGAAATAAGGAAAGGGATAAGTGAAAGGCTTGAAATTAGAAGCCTCACGCCACTTATCCCTTATCCCTTTTATCCTTGACCTTGCCCTTTCGGAACAACTTTTTCATACAAATTTCAAATTATAGGAAATTTAATACTGCCTTACGGAAAATCTTTATTCCCTCCCAGAAAATCCCATGTAGATTTTATGCGGGGTGGAGCAGAGGGAAAGGGTTTTTTTAAATTAACATGAGAGAAATGGGAACGAAAAGCCTTATACCAGACTTCGAAATCCTGGATGCCGGCGCTGCTCCACTGGTAGCAGCCATGTGTAGTGGTCAAATGGGACCCCAAACAGTGTCGTCTTTCACCCGGCACCCTGATTGAAGCCCTGGTAGTCAACGTCCTGGTTGCCAGGAAACCCTTGTACCGCGTAGAAGAATGCTACCGTCGATCTTCCCGTCTTGTTCGGCAATGTGTTACGTTTGCTTAAACTCGCCGGATTCGGTGAGAGCATATATTATGCTGTGAAACGAATCCCCGGTTATTTTGTGGATTAATCAGCTTCTTCAAAAATTCTGTCGCTACCATGAATAGGGTGCGAAATGTGGACTCCGTTATTATGACCGTGCCCGGGGCAGACAACCCGTATTTCTTCCGAAGCTCAACAGGTATCACTACCTCTCCCTTCGATGTGATTTTGACGATGGCCATGGTACCGTTCTTCTTTCGTGGTTTAGTATTACCTTTAGCTTAATTGTATTACTATCGGGATATGAGTTCAACTTTGCGGAGATGTGGCTCGTTTTTCAGCTTTTAAATACTTGCTGGCAGGCATTTCGGGGAAGAATAACACACAGGAAGAATTCTGAGGATGGCGATGTAACTTGGAAAAGCTTAACCGTTTGATAAGAGAAAAATCTCCTTACCTCCTTCAGCACGCCACTAATCCGGTTAATTGGTACCCCTGGGGCGAAGAAGCCTTTGCCAAAGCCAGGAAGGAGGATAAACCGGTTTTCCTCTCCATAGGGTATTCCACCTGTCACTGGTGCCACGTTATGGAAAAAGAGTCCTTTCAAGATGAAGAGGTGGCCAGGCTCTTAAATGAACATTACGTTGCCATAAAGGTGGACCGGGAAGAGCGGCCCGACGTTGACCAGATTTACATGGCCGCCTGCCAGGCCATGACGGGGCAGGGGGGCTGGCCCTTAACCATTATTTTGACTCCAGATAAAAGACCCTTTTTTGCTGGCACCTATTTCCCAAAAAGGGGAAGGTGGGGGCGCCCGGGGCTGATGGACATTTTAGAAGAAGTCGCAAAAGTTTGGAAAAGCAAACGTGAGCAAATTGAAGAAGCGGGCCGGAGGCTGGTCGGGTACCTTGAACAGGTTTCCCGCAGCAGAGAGGGGGAACTGGACGAAAGGGTTTTGGAAAGAGCCTATCAGGAATTTGCCGGGAGATTTGATGGGGAGTACGGAGGCTTCAGCCCCGCTCCTAAATTCCCCACTCCCCACAATTTGCTGTTTTTGCTTCGCTTCTGGAAAAGGACCGGCAGGCGCCGGGCTTTGGAGATGGCGGAAAAGACCCTGGATTCCATGGCCAGAGGGGGAATATACGACCACATAGGGTTCGGGTTTCATCGTTATTCCACCGACCGAGAGTGGCTAGTTCCCCATTTTGAGAAAATGCTTTACGACAACGCCCTGCTAGCTTACACTTACCTGGAGGCTTACCAGGCGACCGGAAGAAAAGAGTACACCCGGGTGGCGGAAGAGATTTTTGCCTATGTACGAAGAAATATGACTTCGCCCGAGGGCGGTTTTTATTCCGCCGAGGATGCCGACTCAGAGGGAGTAGAAGGGAAGTTTTATGTCTGGACGCCCGACGAAATAAAGAGAGTCTTGGGCTCTGATGATGGGGAATTCTTCTGCCGGGTGTATGATATCACACCCCAGGGCAATTTTGAGGGCAAAAGCATTCCTAATTTAATTCATACCAGGATAGAGAAGGTAGCGGATGACAGGAGGTACGGCCCAAAGGAACTCGAAGAAGTTTTAGGTGATTTCCGGCAGAAGCTATTTCAGGAGAGGGAGAAAAGAACTCATCCCTTAAAAGACGACAAGATTTTAACCTCCTGGAACGGCCTGATGATAGCCGCCCTGGCCAGAGGGGCCAGAGTTTTGCAGAATGACGGCCTTTTAGACATGGCCCAAAAAGCGGCAGATTTCATCACTTCCAAACTTGTGCGGGGAGATGGCCGCCTGCTGGGCAGGTACCGGGATGGGGAGGCTGCTATTCCCGGCTATCTAGATGATTATGCCTTTTTCGTATGGGGGCTTTTAGAGCTTTATGAAGCATCCTTCGAAGTGAGGTACTTTCGCCGTGCACTGCAACTGAGTCGTCAGATGCTCGAACTTTTCTGGGACGACCATGGTGGGGGGCTCTATTTTTACGGAGCCGACGCCGAAGAGTTGATCACCCGTCCCAAAGAGATATACGACGGGGCCGTTCCTTCTGGCAACTCTGTCGCTGCTTATATCCTTTTGAAACTGGCGAGGCTCACGGAAGATGAGAGCCTGGAGGAGAAGGGGCGCGAAATTTTTTCGGCCTTTGCCGGGGAAGTGGCAAATCAGCCTTCGGCCTATTCTTTCTTAATGGTGGCGCTCCTCTTTGTCCAGGGGCCGGTAACAAAGATTGTCATTGCCGGAAGCCCGCAGGCCCAGGAGACCAGGGAAATGATCAGGATGGTAAACGCTTGCTATCTCCCCAGCGCGGTGGTGATGCTCAACGTTACCGGTGAGGAGGGCCGTGGGATCCGTGAACTGACACCTCATCTTGAGAAGATGGCTCCGCTTCCAGGGACAAAGGCTACGGCCTACATCTGCGAAAACTCCAGCTGCCGGGCACCGGTGGTGGATGCAAAGGGGTTGGGGGTAGCGCTCGAAACGAGACTGTAAACTAAACTGAGTAAACCCCGATGGAGAGGAGTCAAACTTGGGATAGATATAGTGCTTTCGATTGTTAAGAGGGGTTTTTAATAAGGATTAAGGTAATGAATTTACTGCAAATACAATTACAAGAAATATTTCAGGGCCGGCGTTTGAAGACCGGCCTTATTTGCAGGAGACCGGGCAGCGCTCGGCCGGTTTGGTTCAGACGGCTGTGTTTGTAGCCATAGATCGGTAGCACTGACATTGCGCAGGTAGTTGTACATTCTCGTCTTTACCCGTTGCCAGATTCTAGTGACAGGTGACGTCAACGTCAACAAACAAGAACAAATCATTTTTCAGAGGAAAACATGCGGTTTGCGTAGCACGTCTTGATTCCAGGTCAAGGTACTGATCAGAGACGACTCCACGGCCGAAGTACCTGCACAGAGTAACGGTTGGATAGAAATACGGACGCCATGCCCAGTTGCGTCGACGATAGCTTGTATCGACCTTCCATTCTCCCCGGTCGTCGCGGGTGAAGTTTGGCGTTATCTGGTATCCTGTACGATCGCAAACATACACGCGATAGCAGTTCACGGGAAGATCATAAACGGCATCAATAAGTATGGATTCCAGCTCCGAAGGGGTTGTGGATAGACTGTACATCCTGGCAACCGTTTCAAGCCGCTCGATCACAGCAAATTGACTCTTACGTTGTGCGATTTCTTGGTCTGCGAACTGCTCCAGTTCACGACGCATAAGCGTGCGAATGTTGGGACAAATGCTGGGACGAGGACCAGGAGACCCGAGCAAGAAGCCCTGATAATAACGAAACCCGGCCTTGAGTCCTGTTCGGAGGACCTCAGCCGTTTCAACTCCCTCCATTACTACGTCTATGCCTTCTTTTGCAGCGAAGAAACCCAGGATATCGAGAACGTTTTGGGCAGTTTGGTCATAACCAGACGCCAGGGCTAGGCGGGTATCCACCTTAAGGATGTCGGGCTTTAACGCGGCTATGCGGTCGAAGTTGCTTAATCTAGAACCCACGTCATCGACTGCAATTCTACACCCCGCTTGCCGATATTTGTCCACCAATAGGGCAAGTTGCTCCATATCTCCGCTGAATTCGGTCTCACTTATTTCGATGACTATCTTTTCGGGATCAATTCTAAAGGACTCGATGTGTTGCAGGGTAAGAAACCGTTCTCGGTTGTCAAGGAAAGGTAAGAGCCACTGCGGTTGAATGTTTAGAAGAAGCGTAAACCGCGTTGGGCCTGCCTGCATCAGTATCTTCAGAGCTTTTTCTCGGATGAGACGGTCGACCTCAAGTTTCACCGTTGCCGGTACTGTTGGGTCGTGGAAAAACGGGCCCAGGCTTTTCGGACCGTGCGGAGTTGACACCCGTCCCAATACCTCGTATCCCCATACATCGCACGTATCCGCCGCGAGTACAGGTTGAAAGAAGGGAAAAACGTCGTCCATTCCCAATCGGTGACTCATATAAGCATCCCTTCTTTGGTACAGACTCAAGCCAGAACCGAGATGGGTAGATACTGGTTCTCGTCCTTTCGCCCTTAACCTGCGAACTTTGTCTTAAGCGCCCATCAGGTGGTTCTGCCAACGACCATGTCTGCTGCCAGGGTACCTACGATTTCGCCTGTGTTGTCTCTTAAGGGTACGGAAACGGTTCGGCACGGAAGGCGAGTAATGGCAGAAATATATTCAGCTGAAACATAGTTTTCGCCCGCTATAGCCTTTTGCCACCATGGACGTATTCTTGCGTTGGCCAGTGCAGCCGGTGGTTCTGAAAATATAAAGGTGCCGTCTCTCCGATTGGAATAAACCGCTTCTACTTCGGGTCTCTCGGCCATCCATCTGCGGAGAACCGGACCATGAAGCTCAGGCTTAAGCTCCTTTAATCTTGGTTCGCGAGCGAGTACAAGTAAAGACTCGAGCACCTTGTGAACCTCCTCATCACCGTTATAACCAGATTCCTCCATCGAAAGTGACTTGGGCTTCACCAGAGTAAAACTCCCGGCATTTGCTTGCACTATTTGAGCCACATTAGTCAACATTTCCGCAACTGCCTGGATGCTGGCAAAGCTGCGTTTTATCTGTTGTCCCGCGGCTTCTAAGCGGCCGAAGTATTCTCGGATCTCGCGGTGTGCTGTCCAAACGCTTTGGCTCATAATCTCAACCTGTTGCTCGAGACCATGGAGCTCTGTTCTTATTCCATCGATCGCCTGAACGGCGAGATTTACACCACGCTGCCCGGTCTGAACAGATTGCTCCATTTGTTTCACTTTGTTCTTGACGTCTGTGAGAATTCTGCCAGTTTCCCCCACTGCCTTTTCGGTCTGAGCAGACAGCTTTTTTACCTCATCGGCGACTACTGCGAAACCTCTGCCGTGTTGTCCAGCCCGCGCGGCTTCGATGGAGGCGTTCAACGCTAGAAGTCGGGTTTGGTGCGATATTTCTCCGATACTGGTTAGAATACCGTCGACTTTTCTTACAGCCTCTTCAAGAGATGACATCTCTCGGTAAGTATTATCGGTGTCAAGACAGACACGTTCTGTAAGCGCGAGAGTCTGCACCAAGGCCTCGCGGGCTCGTCGCGTGGAACTAGTGGTTTCTTCAACCTGCTGAGTTAGTTTTTCGCCCAATGCGCCGATCACGTCAGCAGCACGTTGAACATAATCGAAGGCCGTGATGGCTTGAGAAGCGGTTTCGGTAACTAGTTTCATTTGGTCAACAGAGGACAGGATCTGGCTGGCCGTGACTTGGTAGTCGCCAGCCAATACTGCAAGTTTGCTCTTAAGTTCCTCTGCTTCTGGGTCCGAACACCACCCGGAAGACACGGCGGAGGTCTCGGTTTCGCCTAACACGTTCCCCTGATAAGGCTCGGGAAGTCTTGCCAAACGACGGCGTTCCAACCGCGCAAGATACGATGTAAGCCGGGGCAATAGTGCTGAAATGACAATTATGGTCAAAACTATCGTGATTACCTGCCACGGAAAGGCTGCTTCCCAAGATGAGATACCGCTGACCCACACGCAGCCGGGGGATGCAGCTGGCAAAACGTGGGATAAAGGGTAAACGGGGTGCTGCATAGTACCAACTCCTTTTTCTCTGCACTCCAAAAAAACAAACCCCTGTGTGGCCCGTCGTGGGCCCAACAGGGGCACCTTTGCCTTCTCTAACTTCGATTCAACTTTAGCAGAAATCTTCATTTAGAGTCAAGCGGTAATAACGGTGGCTTGTTATCGATCTGTGATATTGTCACCTTATTATAATGACTATTAACCAGGCCATTAACCAGGCCGCCCGCATCCTTGGCCTGTCAAACCGCCAGGTCAAGAGACTGAAAAAAGGAGTGTTGGAACTGGGCCCTCACCCCGAGGCTTAGTGGAGGCTTAGTGCGGCGGTTTTGTAAGACAGTATTTACTTATAAGGTGCGTTCGGCCGACGGTGGCTTTGGGCTTGCTTCGCTAACGGACCTAATGTATACACGTATACTTGTCAAGGAGATATTGTCTTTTGGATGAGTAGTGAATAAAATGAAATCATAATACAACCGCAAAGACATTCGGCAGATGTTACGGCGAAGCAGCCTAAACGGGATGAAGAAGTCCCCCTCAATGTGAGCGGGGACTTTACGTTTCGTGTACTTCTGCCAGAGCGAAACAATATAGGCCGGGAAACGTGCCGAAGCGTGACCGGTACGCAGCGATGCCCCTGTTTGAGGAACGAGGTAGTTCCGATAAACGGGGGCTTTGTGTTTCCTCAAAGACCTTCCAATGGAGCGAAGATTACAAATTTCTTGTCGGAAAGGGAGATGGTGTTGGATGACCAGAAAGATTGCGATTTACGGCAAGGGTGGCATCGGCAAGTCCACCACCCAGCAGAACACGGCAGCCGCACTGACCTACTTCTACGGGAAGAAGGTTTTGATTCACGGCTGTGATCCTAAAGCCGACTGTACCCGCATGGTGCTGGGAGGGAAGCCGCAGGAGACCGTAATGGATACCCTGCGGGAACTCGGTGAGGATGCAGTTACCCTGGAAAAGGTGGTTAAAACCGGTTTCTGCGGCATCAGGTGCGTGGAGTCCGGGGGGCCGGAGCCCGGTGTGGGTTGCGCCGGAAGGGGTGTGATCACCGCCATCAACCTGATGGAAGAACTCGGTGCCTACACGCCCGATCTGGATTTTATCTTCTTTGATGTGCTGGGGGATGTGGTCTGCGGTGGCTTCGCCATGCCGGTCCGGGAAGGAAAGGCAGAAGAGATATACATCGTTGCATCGGGCGAAATGATGGCCCTTTATGCGGCAAACAACATCTGCCGCGGTATGGTGAAGTATGCCGAACAGAGCGGGGTACGCCTCGGCGGAATCATCTGCAACAGCCGCAATGTTGACGGCGAGAGGGAATTAATGGAGGAATTCTGCAAGAGAATCGGAACCCAGTTGATTCATTTTGTTCCCCGGGACAACATCGTGCAGAAGGCGGAATTTAGTCGGCAGACGGTGACGGAGTTCGACCCTGACTGTAACCAGGCCAGGGAGTACAAGGAACTCGCCCGGAAAATTATCGAGAACAAGATGTTCGTTATCCCGAAGCCTATGACGATGGACGAGATGGAAGCCCTTGTCGTGAAATACGGACTTTTGGATTAGGAGGGAATAGCTATGAAAATGATACGCGCTATCGTACGGCCGGAAAAGGCCGAGGATGTGGTCGACGCCCTTGCTGAGGCGGGGTTTGTGGCCCTGACTAAGATGGACGTCGTCGGCCGGGGAAAACAAAAAGGGATTCACGTCGGCAGCGTTTACTACGACGAACTCCCCAAGGTAATGATTCTGATGGTTACGGAGGACGAAAATGTGGAGAAGGTTATGCAGATCATCACGCAGGCGGCGTTTACGGGAAATATCGGTGATGGAAAGATATTTGTCAGTCCCGTGGACGAAGCCTACACCATCAGGACGGGAAGTAAAGGGCTATAAGGGTTTGGAGGTGAGGTTCAATGAAAGAAATAATGGCGGTTATCCGTCCGAAGCAGATGACCAGAACAAAGGAAGTGCTGGCCGCCCTGGGTTTTCCGGCCCTGACCGCCTGGAGAGTGCTGGGGCGTGGAAAACAGAAGGGGCTTGCCGGAGAGGTATCCTTTGAGATCCAACCGGAGCTAATGAAGCAGGATGGGGGTATGAAATTTGTCCCAAAGAGGTTGATCTCCCTGGTTGTAGAGGATGAGGACGTCCCCCTGGTTGTCGCTGCCATTATCAAAGTGAACCGGACGGGTGCAATAGGTGATGGCCGCATCTTCGTCTGTCCCGTGGATGATGCCGTCCGGATCCGGACGCAGGAAAGGTCGTCAGAAGCGATTTCGTGAAGGAGGAAGGACTATGCCTCTTGTCAACATGAAGTGTGATGAGAAGATCCCAGAACGAGGAAAGCACATTTACATACACGATCCGGAAAACCCGGTAATTCCCGCCTGTAACATCAAGACCATTCCAGGGGATATGACCGAACGAGGCTGTGCCTTTGCAGGCTCGCGGGGCGTTATCGGAGGGCCGATCAAGGACGTCATTTGCATGGTGCACGCTCCGGTGGGGTGCGCCTGGTTCACCTGGGGGTCGCGGCGCAACCTGTCCGATCTCCATGCCTGGGCGACGCAGACCCGGCTTACCAATGTCGCCTTCAACCGCCGTTACTGTGTTGTTACCGATATGCAGGAACGGGACGTGGTGTTCGGCGGGATCAAGAAGCTTAAGGCCTCCTGCCTGGAAGCATTCCGGCTCTTTCCGGAAGCGCGGGGCATGATCATCTTTACCACCTGTACCACCGGCCTCATCGGTGACGACGTCCAGGGGGTGGCCAGACAGGTAGAAAAGGAGGTCGGAAAGCCGGTGTTCACCGCCGAGTCTCCCGGGTGTTCCGGGGTGAGCCAGTCCAAGGGCCACCACGACTTTAATATCCAGTTTTACCGCCAGATTAACGCCCTGCGGGAACGCCGCCCGGAGCTGAAGATGCGGGAAGAGGAAAAAACGCCCTACGACATCTGCCTGATCGGTGAGTACAACATGGACTGGGATCTGCAGACCATCCGTCCCCTCTTTGAAAAGATCGGTGTGCGCGTTGCTGCAGTGTTCTCGGGGAATGAGCGTATTGAGAACCTGATCAAGATGCTGGACGTAAAGCTCAACGTTGTTCACTGCCAGCGCTCTGCTGAGTACATCGCTCAGATGATTAAAGACGGGTATAATACCCCGTTTATACGGGTTTCTCTTTTCGGCATTGAACAGACCAGTGAGGCCCTGCGTGAGGTGGCGGCTTTCTTTGGCCTTGAGGAAAAAGCGGAGCAGGTCATTGCCGAGGAGAAGGCCCGGGTGGAAAAGGCTCTGGCCTTTTACAGGGCCAGACTGGCCGGCAAGAGGATCGCCGTCTATGTAGGCGGCCCGCGGGTCTGGCACTGGATTAAGCTGTTGGAGGAGCTGGGCATGGAGGTTGTGGCCGGTGCCTGCACCTTTGCCCACGAGGATGACTACGAAAAGATCAACGCCCGGCACAAGGGGGGGATCTTGGTCATTGATGCCCCGAACGAGTTCGAGATCGAGGAGATGCTGGTGACCCTCAAGCCCGACCTTTTCTTGACCGGGCTTAAGGAGAAATACCTGGCCCGCAAGATGGGGATTCCCACGGTAAACTCCCACTCCTACGAAAAGGGGCCCTACGCGGGGTTTGCCGGTATGGTGAACTTTGCCCGGGACATCTACCAGGGTATTTACGCACCGGTGTGGCGCTTCCAGGGCGGCCTGCCGGAGGTGGAAGAGGAGGTTGAAACAGAATGAGGTTGAGAGAAATACCGGTAGACGGCATTCCGTACGACAGGCTGTGTGTCGAGAAGATTCCCGCCACCCCCGAGTACGTCCCGCGCGATCCGGAACTGGTACCGGCATCAAACCGGTCGGTGGTTGTAAACCCGAACCGTATCTGCATGCCGATCGGGGCCATGTGGGCGGTGCTCGGGGTACACCGGGCAATCCCCTTTGTTCAGGGGGCCCAGGGCTGCACCACCTACGCCCGCTACACCTTTTGCCGGATCTTCAAAGAGCCTGCCACCATTGCCACCGCCTCCTTCCACGAGGACGCCGCGGTTTTTGGGGGGCGTAAGAATGTGATCGAGGGGATCCGCAACCTGGTGGTACGCTACTGGCCTGAGGTCATCGGGGTTGTGACCACCTGCTCCAGCGAGATTATGGGGGATGACATGGTGAGCTTTTTGAAAGAGGCCAGGGCGCGGCTTAGCAGGGAGATCGGGGAAAAAAAGATGGAAGAGATCGCCATCGTCCTGATCAACACCCCGAGCTTCGCCGGTTCCCACGTGGAGGGGTACGACCGGGCGTCCAGAGCTTTTTTGGAATCACTGGCAACCACCAGGGACGTGCCCTCGGAACGGGTGAACATCATTCCGGGGATGTTGTACCCGGGTGACATCCGGGAGATCAGGCACCTGCTTGAGGAAATGAACGTGGAAGGGACGGTACTGTTCGACATCTCCGATACCCTGGACGCCCCCCTGAACCCTCCGCAGGAGATCCCCTATTACCCGCCTGGGGGCACCCCTGTGTCCGAGATCAGGCAGATGGCCAATGCCCGGGCGACCTTTGCCCTGCAGCCCCATGCCGGGGGAAGCGGGGCGCACTACCTGGAGCGAAAATTCGGTATACCCGCTTTTATCGGGCCTGTGCCGATCGGGGTAGCCGCCACTGATGCCTTTCTTCAAAACTTGAGCCGGATTACGGGGCGTGAGATACCGGCGTCGCTGCGAGACGAGCGCGGGCGCCTGGTGGATGCCATGGCCGATACCCTGCACCACACCATGATGAAGCGTGTCGCCATCTTCGGCGACCCCGATGTGGTCATTGGGATGACCAGGTTTGCCTGTGAACTGGGCATGACGCCCGTTGCGGTGTCGTCGGGAACCCCGAGCAAAACCTTTGAAAGCGAGATGGAGTCAATATTTAGTGAATACCGGGAGCTGTTCCTGGCAGAGCCCAGGGTATTCAACGGCGGTGACCTGTTTGAGTTCGAAGAGTATTTAAAAACCCTCCCGCGGATCGACTTGATACTCGGCCATTCAAAGGGGGTTGATATTTCCAGGGAACTGGAAGTTCCCCTGGTGCGGGTTGGCTTCCCGATCTACGACCGGTTCGGTTACCAGAAGAAGCCGGTAGTGGGGTACCGTGGGTCGGAACTGCTGCTTTACGAAATAGTTAACGAACTCCTGGACTACCGCTATCCTGACGACCGGACGCAGCAGCTTTAGTGATGTAAGAGCGAGGTGAAGAAAGTGCTGGGCGCAGAGAAGCTTTTACCGGAACGGCGGAGGCACGTGGTGACCAAAGGTGATGGTACGGCGGTTCTTCCGGAATGCGGCAGGCCCACCGTGCCGGGGCTGGTGTCGGAGCGTGCCTGTGCCTTCTACGGGGCACGCTGGATGCTGGCAGCCATCCCTGATGTCATTCACCTGGTGCACGGCCCGGCAGGTTGCGCCTATTTCGGGAGCATCGTGCGCCGGAAGAGCTACCGGGTGTTTTCCACCCAGCTGGAGGAGCGCGACATCGTATTCGGGGCAGGGGAGAAGCTCTACCGGGCGGTGCTGGATGCCGTTACAGCCGATCCCGGTGCAAGGGCGGTGCTGGTCTATGCCACATGCTCCGCCGGGCTGATCGGAGATGACCTGGAAGGCATCTGCAAGCGTGCCGCCCTGGCTGTCGGCCGCCCTGTTGTGCCGGTGAACTCCCCCGGTTTCTGCGGTTACAGCCAGGCGGCAGGGCACGATATCGCCGCCGGGGTGCTGCTGGAGCATTTCATCGGTACCGGGAAGGCCCAGGAACCGGTTGCCAACGGTGTGAATCTCCTGGGCGAGTTTGATGTGATGGGGGACCTGGGGGAAATCGAGAGGCTGCTGCAGCAGTTGGGTCTGAGAATCCTCTGCGCCTTCTCCGGCAGGGCGGCGACGACGGCTATGGCCGATGCCCACCGCGCCAGGCTCAACATAGTTCACTGCCGTCGCACCGGGCAGAGACTGCCGATGCCATGCAGGAAAGGTTCGGCACGCCGCAGTTGAAGGTTTCCTTTTTCGGTTTTGAGGAGACTGCATCTGCCCTGCGCTCCATCGGAAAGTTTTTCGGATCGGCCGGGGTGGAGGAGATCGTGGAGCAAGGGCGCCGGGAAGTTGGGAACGCGGCTCCCTTTTTGAAGAAACTGGCCGGCAAACGGGTGGCCCTGTTTTTCGGAGCTTCCCGGATAGGAACGATGGCCAGGGCCTTCGCCGAACTGGGGATGGAGGTGGTCATGATCGGGTCCCAGTTCGGTTGCCTGGAAGATTACGGGGATGCCGGGGCCAGGGTGCGGGCGGGTACGGTTCTGATCGACGATCCCCCAGAAAAGGAACTGGAAGAGTTCATCAGGAAACACAGGCCCCACCTGTTCGTGGGGGGCACAAAGGAGAAGTACCTTGCCACGAAACTAGGAGTTCCCTTTCTGGTTTTTCCTCAGGAGATGAGTTCCTTCGCCGGGTTCCGGGGGTTTGTGAACCTGGCGCGGGAGGCGGCGGGTCTGGTTGGCGCTCCCGTATGGCGGCTGGCGCGGTGTGAAAGATATTACCGTACTTTGCAAACAGCGGAGGGATGAGTATGTACAGCGATATTGAGCAAGATATTGTTCACGAACACCCGTGTTTGAATAAAGCGGCAGCCAAGTGGTTCGGTCGCATCCACCTGCCGGTGGCGCCGGAATGCAACATCAGGTGCCGCTACTGCACCAGGGTCTACGACTGCGCCAACGAAAACCGTCCCGGTGTAACCAGCCGGATTATTGGTCCCGGCGAGGCACTGCAACTGGTCACGGAAGCGGTTGAGCGCGACCCTCGCCTCCGGGTGGTAGGGATAGCCGGCCCCGGTGATCCCCTGGCTAATCCTGAGACATTTGAAACGTTGGATCTGGTACACGAGCGATTTCCTCATTTAATCAAGTGTGTCAGCACCAACGGCCTTTTGTTGGAGGAGTGCCTGCCCCTGCTCAAGGCTGTGGGGGTAAAAGCGGTTACCGTGACTGTAAACGCGGTTAACCGGACAGTTGCGTCTTTTATTTACGGCGATATTTGCTACCATGGCGAGATCTACCGCGGCGGTTCGGGCGTCGATCTGTTTATGGAGGCGCAACGGGCGGGGATAAGAATGGCGGTGGAGGTGGGTATGGTTGTGAAGATAAACACGGTGTACATTCCCGGGATTAACGACTACCACTTGGTGGAGGTGGCCAAGTCGGTAAAGGCAGCAGGAGCACAAATCATGAACGTGATGCCGCTTATCCCCCAGGGCGAGTTCGCGGGACTGCCGCATCCCGACAGAGAACAGGTCCGGCTTACCCGGCGGAATCTAGCTCGCTTTATCGGACAAATAGATCACTGTCGCCAGTGCAGGTCCGACGCGGTGGGTATGCTGTTGTGAGTTGGGAGATCGGGTAGCACCTGGGTATTGTCCCTTCCCGGTGTCCTGATGCTTGGTGGGGGGATATGGCGGTCAGCAGGGAAAGGGTGAATACTTGATGGTGAGAATTAAAGCCTGGCATGCGTTAGTCTTGGTCCTTCTTTTCACAACGGCGGGATGCGGACAGGGGAAAGAAGAGATTACGGTATCGGCACCTATGAGCTTGAAGGATGCATTGGAGGAAACCAAAAAAGGTTATCCGGCCAAAAATGTCGTGATCAACTTGAACTTCGGTGCGTCGGGGGTTTTACAACATCAGGTTGAAGAGGGAGCGCCCGTTGACGTGCTCATAACAGCCGACCAGGAGCGGATGAAAGATCTGGAAGGGAAAGGGCTTGTTGACCCTTCCTCGCGGAAAGACTTTCTTACTAACGAACTGGTGCTCATCACCCCAAAAGACGTCAAGATAGTTGAGAACTTCAGGGACTTGTTGAAGGCGGGAGTCGAGAAAATCGCTATAGGCGATCCTGGAGTTGTGCCTGCGGGTAAATACGCCAAGCAGACGTTGGACAGTTTGAATCTGTGGGATGAGCTGAAACACAAGCTGGTCTTAGCCAAAGATGTTCGCCAGGTTCTGCATTACGTTGAAACCGGCAGTGCTGATGCCGGGCTCGTGTACCTTTCTGACGCTTATTCTTCAAGGAAGGTGAGAGTGGCCGCTATTGCCGGCAAGGATTTGCACCAAGAAATTGTTTATTCAATTGCTATTCTGAACAATAGCCGTAATCAAAAAGCCGCCTCGGATTTTGTTCACTACCTGACAGGGGCGGAGGCTGCGAGCGTCTTTGCCAAGTACGGCTTTTCCCCCATATCTGTTCAACAGTGAGATTTTCGTAACTGTTGCCCAAGGGGTTAAGAACATG
The DNA here is from genome assembly GCF_013314835.1 of Syntrophothermus sp. NCBI lineage: Bacteria > Bacillati > Bacillota > Clostridia > Eubacteriales > Syntrophomonadaceae > Syntrophothermus > Syntrophothermus sp. The sequence goes on along the minus strand of NZ_JABUEX010000010.1, from coordinate 15,387 downwards.
ATGGTTGAAGATGTCTTGATTCCAATCCTCCTATCTTTAAAAATAGTCCTCGTCGCTACGGCGTGTGTTTTTGTGGGGGGCGTGTTCCTGGCTCGTCTGCTGCTAACACAAAACTTTTTTGGAAAGGAAGTAATCGAGTCACTGCTCCTTCTCCCGATGGTGTTGCCTCCGACGGTTACAGGGTTCGGTCTTTTGGTTCTTTTTGGCAAACACGGTCCTTTGGGAGTGCTTACCCGTTTTCTATTCGGAGCACAGGTGCTTTTCACGTGGGGTGCAGCGGTGATAGCTGCCGTGATCGTGGCCTTCCCCCTGATGTACCAGAGCGCCCGAGCAGCTTTTGAAAAAGTTGATGCCAGGCAGGAACAGGCTGCACGAACACTGGGAGCAGGGGAGCTCAGGGTTTTCTTTACGATTACATTGCCACAGGCGTGGCCTGGTATCCTGTCAGGTTTGGTACTAGCGTTCACCCGTGCCTACGGGGAATTCGGCGCAACTCTGATGGTGGCCGGGAATATTCCGGGTAAGACTCAAACCGTTCCCATGGCCATCTACTTCGCGGTGGAATCGGGGAATTACCGTGTTGCCGTTCCCCTGGTAGCAGCCACCGTCCTGATTTCGCTTGGCGCGATTCTTTGGTTGAAAATCTGGTCGAAAAGGAAATTCTGGTGTTATACGGAAAGAAAGATGGGATGAAGCATGTTGACTGCCTGTTTCCGTAAAAGGTTGCCTGTCTTTACGTTAAACGTTAGCTTCGCCGTTGAGGAAGAGATCCTGGTTTTGGCAGGCCCTTCCGGCTCCGGCAAGACCACCATCCTGGAATGCCTGTGCGGGCTGCAAAAACCGGAGGAAGGCAGAATCCTCCTGAACGACAAGATTTTATATTCATCCGATGCGAGGATCAATCTTCCTCCTTCCGAGCGCGGAATCGGGTATATTTTTCAGGATTATGCTCTTTTTGAACATATGACGGTAAAGGATAATATCCTGTATGGCGTAAAAAGAACCCGCCGTACGGGAAGAGACGAACGGCTTCCTGCGGTTTTGGAACGGATGGGGATCGTCCACCTGATGGACCGCTACCCCATTCAGTTGTCAGGCGGTGAAAGGCAGAGGGTGGCACTGGCCAGGGCGCTGATGACCAGACCTTCGATCCTGTTGCTGGATGAACCGCTGGCGGCCCTGGACAGGTGCTTGCGAGAAAAAATGCGGCAGGAACTGCGGGAGCTGCATCGCGCATGGCAGATCCCTTTTATCCTTGTAACCCATTGCTGCTGTGAAGAGCAGCTGGCGGATAAAATTCTGCGGCCCTTGGAGGGCCCGGATAACGTGAGTTGGGCAGAAAGAAAGGAGGATGTCCTGTGCAAGCATTAGTAGTGCAGCATGTGGCCTGCGAAGGGCCGGGTTTGCTTCAGGATGTACTTGTTGGAAAGGGCTGGGGTCTTGACATCAGGTGCATGGACCAGCCTGGGGCAAATCTGCCGGAAAGCGTGGGGAACCATGATGCCTTCGTGATTCTTGGGGGGCCGATGGGAGCTTACGAGGAAGAGAGTTATCCTTATCTTCTCCGGGTGCAGGAGTTGATACGGGAAGCGGTAGCACTACGCCTACCCGCCCTGGGAATCTGCCTGGGTGGCCAGCTGATTGCCCGGGCGCTGGGAGCAAAAGTGGAGCCGAACCCGGTCAAGGAGATCGGCTGGTACAAGGTTCGCTTGACTTCGGCAGGCCGGCTGGTGCCGCTATTCACTGGCATGCCGCCCGAGTTGTTGGTTTTTCAGTGGCACGGCGATACGTTTGCTTTACCCAAAGGTGCGTTTTTGCTTGCCACCGGTGATTCGTGCTTTAATCAGGCATTCGTCTACGGGGCGCATGCTTACGGCGGTTACGCATGGGGGCTTCAATTCCACCCGGAAATATCCCCAGAAATGATCGAGGAGTGGGTAAAGTTTAATGCCGACGAGCTTGCCGATTTCGGTGGTCCGGGAGCAGGGGACAGAATTCTCCAGGAAACTAGGCTGCGATGGGAAAAGATACGGCCCTTCCAGGAGCTTTTACTCAATAACGTCGAAGAAGTCTTGCGTGGTACCAGACCCACGAACTGATTTATCGAAGTTCTCTAAAGTATACGTGTATACTTGTAAAAAAGGGTTGTATTTCTGAGATAATCGAGTATTATTTTATATAAATTATTCGATACGGCGAGGCAGCCGGCAATTGGGATGAGGAAGTCCCCGAAAAATTCGGGGATTTTGCATTTCCACCGTCGGCCTTGGCCAAACATTTGCACCGGAGTCCGCACAGCAGCGGAACCGGCCAGGCAGTGATGCCCCTGTTTAGGAACGCAGAGGTTCCTAAAACAGGGGTTTTTCACTTTTTAGCATCGCGGCATAAACAGCGAGGTTAGCGATGCTCTGTCAGGGAACGATGATGTTTCTAGCTGGGGTTTGCTTGGGAAAAACCTTGGCCCTGAAAGGGGGGATTTGGAATTAGCGGGCATCATAAAGAATATCGGAAGAAGGGGGGGCTGGATACTCTGTCAATTAATACACGGTGCAATTTGTCTTGAAGGGGGTAAAAAGATGAAAAAGGCGCGAACCTTTCTGTTAATCTTGAATATCCTTCTTGTGGGACTGCTCCTTTTCGGCTTTGCCTCGATTGCCCTGGCGGCCGATCCCACCGGAGCGGAAACCTTAAAGGAAAACCCGGAAGCCCCCGTAGACTACGTGTGGGTGCTTGTCTCCGGATTTCTAGTCTTCTTTATGCAGGCGGGATTTGCGATGGTGGAAACTGGGTTCTGCCGGGCGAAGAACGCTACGAACCTGCTCAGTAAGAACCTGATAGACTTTGTCGTGGCTTCTCTTGTGTTGTTCGCTGTGGGTTACGGATTCCTCAAGGGGACGGACGTGGCTGGATTTATAGGAATGGGGAACTGGTTTTTGCATGGGGATTCCTATGATGTGGGAATTTACCTGGATTTCTTCTGGCAGCTTGTGTTCTGTGGTACGGCTGCAACGATCGTTTCCGGAGCGGTTGCCGAGCGGCTTAAGTTCCCTGCTTACTTGATCTACACCTTTTTTGTCAGTCTGATTATTTACCCCATCTATGCCCACTGGGTATGGGGCGGCGGTTGGCTTTCTAAGCTGCCTTTGGGATTGGGGCATTTGGACTTTGCAGGCTCTGGTGTGGTCCATACCATTGGCGGTATGGTTGGCCTGGCTGGTGCCATGGTACTCGGGCCGCGGTTCGGCAAGTACGGGCGTGACGGCAAACCGCGCCCCGTTATTGGACATAATATGGCGCTCGCCGCGCTGGGTACCTTCATTCTGTGGTTTGGTTGGTTCGGGTTTAACCCGGGCAGCACTTTCAGCGCGCACCACCTCAGGATCGCTGTTGTGGCCGTAAACACGAACCTTGCAGCGGCGGCAGGTGCCCTGACGGCACTCATTACCGTTTACATTAAAACCCGGAAGTGGGACCTGGGCATGGCCTTGAACGGTACCCTGGGCGGTCTTGTAGCCATTACGGCGCCTGCAGCCTGGGTAGAGGCCTGGGCAGCCGTGGTTATCGGAGTGATTGCAGGGCTTATTGTTGTGGGAGGAGTATACTTTTTGGAATCCCGGGGGGTCGACGATCCTGTGGGCGCGGTGAGCGTTCATGGTTTCAACGGGATATGGGGTCTCTTAAGCGTCGGATTATTTGCAGACGGCACTTACGGTGTTTATTCAATCGAAAAGCCCTTCGTTACCGGACTCTTCTACGGCGGAGGTTTCGGCCAACTAATCGCCCAGCTCATCGGTGTAGTGGTTGTGGTGGTATGGGCTTTCGGATTAGGTTATATACTGTTCAAAGTGATGGATATGATCTTCGGCATCAGGGTATCTCCTGAGGAGGAATTGGCTGGTCTGGATGTCCTGGAGCATGGGACTCCTGCCTATCCGGAGTTTCAACACCGGCGCACGACCCTGATAAATGCATCGTAAGGGTTTGAAATTAAATATGGGAGAAAGGAGGGCTTTTCTTGTTTAAGTTAGAAATCATCGTCCGAGAAGAAAAACTTGAGGAAGTCATTGAAGCACTCGGCGAAGTTGGTTACCCAGGGCTCTCGATTGCCTCAATCGAGGGGCGGGGTCAGCAAAAGGGGTTGCAGGAGCAATTCCGTGGGCGTGCTTACACGATTCCCTTTCTTCCCAAGAGAAAGATAGAGGTTTTAATCAGGGAAAACGATCTGGAAAGGGTTAAAGAGACTGTAATCAAAGCAGCCAGAACCGGAGAGCCCGGTGATGGAAAGATCTTCATCACGCCGGTAGTGGATGTAATTAGAATTCGCACCGGAGAGATGGGGGAGAGCGCGATCTAAGCGGTTCCCGGTTTCAGCCGACCCGCCAATCTAACACGACTTAACCGATCAAAATGGTGGGTGGTCAGGTGTTAAGATACCTGGTGTCAGGAATGGCAATGGGTGGGCTTGTCACCATTCGAGGTAATCAATGGTCTACAAGTACCGTCGGCCGTGTGCCCAATTGGTGCTGATTTCAAGGATCACTGCCCCAATTAGCCTTGGGGTGACTCCCGCCTCAGAAGAGGCGCGGATTACTATTACATCGACAACAGTAAAAAGGCACCTCGATTTTGGTGGTGGAAGGCGTTGACTGCGATTATAACTACAAGAAATATTTCAGGGCCGGTGTTTGAAGACCGGCCTGAATTGTTTGTAGCCGGACGAAAACTCGGCCATTAGATTAAGGCGGCTGTGTTTGTGAAGAAGTACAAGAACTGCTGCTTGAAGCAGGAAGAAGAAAAACAAGGAGCGGGCAATCCAGCACGGGAGCTTGTGGATACCTTTGACCCGGATGAAACTCTTTGGATGAAGAAATTAGAAAAGCAGTTCGACGACCTTCCAAAAGAACAGGGGGAAAAGCGGCAGAAACTGACAGGAACCAGCAGGACCAGGCTTGATGAAAGGATTAATCGGGAGATAATGGACGGGTTGGTTAAGGCTTTTCTCAGGTTTGTCGAGCTTAGTCCGTGGCAGTGGATGAGTGACATAGACCTTTTTGCAGTGCAGGTTCCCGGCGAAGAAGAACTCACTTATGCGTGCGTTCTCGGCAACGCGGGAGTTGTATACGGATTGGCCATATACCCTGGAGATGACGGTATTCAGTATTACCTGCGGCAGCGTGCAGTAGAGGAGATGGGCCCTTTGAGTGCGTTTGACGAGTATGGGCCCAGCCTTTTACTTAGCTTGGGCGACCGGGAAGAGCTTTTGCCCGAAGAACGAAAGACTCACAGGGAACTGGGCTACAGCTTCCGGGGCAGGGAAGCCTGGCCGGTTTTCCGCAGTTACAGCCCAGGCTATTATACGTGGAAACTGACTGCCGATGAGATGCGCTTGGCAACCGTCGTTTTGGAACAAAGCATCCAATTTGCCCTGCATTGCAAAAAGCACCGCCGCCAGTGGAACAATAGGATAGAGCAGGATACGATACCGTGGTGTGCGGCCGGCTATAGCTTGGAGGAGATGGAGAAGAAGCTACGATGGATGCCCTTGCCGGAGATGCGGCACCGGGTTGAAGTAGTACCCGCAGACGAGATCCTGATTAGAAAGGTTAGAGACGAGGTGTCCCGCCGTCAGAGAATATGGGAGCTTGACTGGTTCTACAGCCCCATGCCAGTGCGGGAACGCAAGCATCACGTTCCGGTACGGCCGTTGATGTTAGCTATTTGCGATCACGAGACCGGGTTAGGGCTGGATTTTGAATTAGTTTACCGCGAGGAAGCAGATATTGCGGGATTCGTGGTTGAAACCATCCGGGGACTTAAGAGGCGTCCCCAGGTGATAATGGTCAACAGTCCATTCAAAGCCTTGTCTGTTTACAAGCTGTTTTCGTTGCTGGGGTGCGAAGTTCGGGTTGCCGATCACATGATGATGGATAGTTTTAAGGATCGTGCCGCAGACAATAGCGGAAAAGCAGGAGGAATGTTTGTGTCTCGGTGAGATTGAACTAGTAGGAGCTACTTACCTTGATAACCACCGGATCTCACAGGTAGCTCTTGTCGCATCAGGTGACGGTACGGACAGTAGTATGAAGCCGAGATACACGTTGGAAATTACGAGCGAAAACGGCTTTTATGAACTTGTGGTCGAGAATAGCGGATATCCACGGATGTGCGATGTTCAGCGTAGTTTTAGCCAGGTTGTTTGGCAAACGATTCGTTTTGATGGACAGGTAGGCGGAAGATTAGGTGAAGAGAATCTCCGACTAGCATGTCGAGCAGTTAGTGTCCTTGAAACCTTCAGCTGATCTAGCGCAAGGATGCTAAAAGGGGATTGAAATCCGACAGTGTATTCGTATTTGCGTTTAACTCTTTAATACACGGGCTGAAGAAAGCAGGTATAGAGATAACGGGGACAACGGTCTTGCTTCACGAAGAGAGCACAATTATAATTACGCGAAATATCTCAGGGCCGGCGTTTAAAGACCGGACGGATTTGTGTGCGCGCGGATGACAATTCATTGGTTTGGTTTAATAGGCTGTATTTATAGCCATACCCAAAGTAGATAACGATTTGTAATGCAAGCCACACCGTGAACCTTATCCAGGTCAGGCGTGAAAGATTGAAGGCCAAGTATGCGGACACAAGGGCTGAAAGAACGGGAAGATATGGACTAAACGGAGTGTGGAATGGCAGCTTTTCAGGAGAGATCTTCTTTTCCAGGGCTAGAACCGCCAGAGAGGTAATGAAAAAGGCACTGAGTATTCCGATGTTGGCCATTTCGGCTATAGTGGCTATGGGGAGGAAGCCGCCTACTAGGGAGACGAAGAGTCCGACCCCGATGGTTATGCGGTAGGGACTTTGGTAAACAGGGTGTACGGCAGCCAGCCATGACGGCAGTAGGCCATCCCGTGCCATGGCGAACAATATACGGCTCTGCGCGAATATGGTGGCAAAGAGGACGCTCGCAAGGCCGGCCAGGGCGCCTAGGGAAACCAGGAGTGAGCCCCAGCGGATCCCTGCCGCAAGCAGGGCCTGCGCGATAGGAGCAGCTGTGTCAAGGTACTTGTAGCTGACGAGACCGGTCAGCACAAGGGCCACTAAGATGTATAGTATGGTGGATATACCAAGCGAAGCGATGATCCCTACAGGAAGGTTACGCTGCGGGTCCTTGACTTCTTCGGCTGCGGTAGCCACGGCATCGAACCCTATATAGGCAAAAAAGACAACGGCAGCACCCTTGATGGCACCCAGTACGCCTAGGGGGAAAAAAGGCTGCCAGTTAGACGGGTTGATTCGAGACGCGCCTACTGCTAGGAAAACTAGCACTACGCTTAATTTAATCATAACTACAACTCTATTGAAGACAGCACCTTGCCGAGCCCCGCGTATCAAGAAATAGGTCATGAAGAGAGGGAGCAGGATTGCAGGAAGATTGATAATGCCTCCCTGGGCTGGCGAAGACATAATCCCGGCTGGCAGGTAAATCCGGGCGGCGGCGAGGAGGCTGGCGAGGTAAGCAGACCAGCCCGAAGCGACTGCTCCGGCAGCTACTCCGTATCCCAAGACAAGACTCCAACCTACCATCCATGCTAGAAACTCGCCCAATGTAACGTAGGCGTACGTATAGGCACTGCCGGCTGAGGGTACGGCGGCTGCCATCTCCGCATACACCAGTGCTGCTAGGGCAGCCGCAAAACCGGAAGTTACAAAGGACAAGACCACGGCCGGGCCAGCGTAGCGGGCAGCAGCGATTCCGGTCAGGACAAATATCCCGGTTCCGATTGTAGCCCCTATTCCCAGAGCGGTCAGATCCAGAACCCCCAGGCTTTTGGAGAGATTACGGTAAGCAGGGTCGTTTTGTTTCCGGAAATCTATCTGCTTGCAGCGCATAATGCTCAGTTTAACCACCTCTTCTAGCCTTGTTTTGCCCGGCATCAGCAATAATATTCAGGAAGTTTTTCATGCCGCGCAAAAGTCCGAATGATGGTTTTGGCGATGATGTCAAAAAGGGGTTTTTCTCCGTTCCTGTGTGATAGGTTTCCCGGGATCCATGATTTCAGGGCTTCTACGGGGGCGTTGGTGGGAAACTGAGATAAGGCTTGGAAATGAGCACAGCGTGACAGGAAAGCGGCTCCCCGTCACGCTGTAAAGGGCAGGTCAGTCCTCGATGTAGTAGCGGGCGTTGCAGCCCGGGCATTCGATGTATTCGCCTTTATCGTCTTGGTGGAGACAACCTTCGCCTACCGTAACCACTTCTTTACCCTGGGCATCTACCGAGGTCATGTTCATGTCCGGGCAGTAAACCCACTCCCCGCAGTTCTCACAGTACAGGTCCTCCGTTAAAACCTTCTGCTTCTTTACCCGATATTCGGCCACCCTCATCCCTCCCTCGCTTGATGATTAAACAATACTCCCGTGTGACCTATTTCGCGACGGCAACCGAAAATCCTGCTCGAGTTTTGGATAGACGGAGATACGGTTAAATGCCCGGGGCAGCAGCATCTCTCAAGACAGTTCGAGTCAATCACTATGAGGTCTGTTTCAATTGTCGGCTTACAACCAACCTGGATCACCGATGATAACTTAATAATTTTTGCAGGAGGACAATTGTTTATACTATAATTAAAATTATTAGACATATTAATATTCTGGCGAGGGAGGTGAAACGGGTTGTTGACTCAAGAAATCAAAGATGTTGTTACCCAGTCGCCTTTCATTCCGATCACCACGGTCTCCAAGGATGGACAACCCCACCTGATCGTGGCAGGTAAAGTAAAAGAGATTAGGGGCGACGACACCTTGGTTTTCGGTGTTTACAAGATGGTAAAGACTAGACAGAACCTAGCCGAAACCGGAATCATGCAAGCAGTAGCAGTAGTCGGCAAAAAGGGTTACCGTTTCAGTGGGAAAGGGTACTCGGAAGACAAAGAAGTCATCTTAAAAGTGGAAAAGGTGGATTCGCTGCTGTAAGAGCAGCAACGAGCTGATGAACCTTAGAATAGAGCTGTCCTCGGGTACAGCTCTTTTTTGTGCTGTCTTTGCTAGTTATGACAAGAACTTAGGAGGCAAGGGATCAGACTCTAAAAAAGAAACTACGTCGGCCGAAATTGATCTTCCGGCAAGCACGATCATTTTCGAGTTACCTCGAGCTATTAACTTGCCATCTTGATCGTTTACTGAGGCCAAAGCTAGGCATACCGTCTTACCACAGCGGATACTTTTCCCTTCAACTACTAGTCTTCCTTTCTGGGCCGGCGCGACAAAATCTACGGTAACATCGAGGCTAGTAATACCTATTTCTTCCGGCAAATCACAGTAAACGGCCCAGTAGGCAGCGGTGTCGATGAGCGAAGCGTAAAGCCCACCGTGCACGCTGCCGAAGGGATTAAAGTGTTTTCTTTCCAGGTCTACTTCAAGACGGCAAAAGCCTTTGCCTAGGGCACACACCCTCATGGACAACAACTGAAAGTACGGGCTGCGATTCAAAAGAGGGATCAGCGCCTCAATATGACGAGGATTAACCATTTTGCTCATGGCCAGACCTCAAGGGTAAGATTTGTGAGACCATTATAACCTACTTCTCACAACTCTGGTACAAAAAACTATATATAATAGAATTATTCTTATCCCTCCAAAGAAGGTCCGCGCTCAAACCTCAGGATTGGAGAGCTTGTTGATCAAACGAGGCACTATTTCAAACAGGTCACCGACAAGCCCGTAATCAGCAACCTTGAAGATGGGAGCCCTCGCATCCTTATTGATGGCAACGATGGTACTTGCAGACTGTATGCCTACCAGGTGTTGTACGGTGCCCGAAATACCGCAGGCTATGTACAGCCTAGGGGCTACGATTTTACCGGTTTGTCCTACTTGGTATTCGGACGATATCCACCCTTCATCCACCGGGCCCCGGGAAACCGCAAGTTGCCCGCCTAAAACCCGGGCCAGTTGTTCCAGGAGCTTCAGACCCTTGGATCCGCCAACACCGCGTCCCCCGGCTACGATGATGTCGGCTTCCTCGAGTCTTACATCAGGCTTGTTCGAAGGGATAAAACCTAAGATATTCGACAAGCGAAACCGCGGCTCTGGACACGGCCAGTCTATAATTTCTCCCGCCCGTGAATAATCGGCAGGAGGCTTCTTGATAACGCCTGGGCGGACCGTGGCCAGCTGAGGCCTGTGGTTAGGGGTAAGGATCGTGGCCATAATGTTTCCACCGAAAGCGGGCCGGGTTTGCAGGAGATGGCCGGTGGAAGGTTCTATAGCAAGGCCGGTACAGTCGGCGGTTAAGCCGGTTCGCAGCCTGGCAGCTACCCGGGGAGCCAGGTCCCGACCGTTATACGTGGCACCGAACAGTATAACTGAGGGATGATAACGCTTGGCCAATTCATCCACTGCGGCTGCATATAATCCGGTTTCGTAATACTTCAGCTCTTGAGAGGAAATCCTCCACACCTTGTCGGCTCCATGGGCGATAGCCATCTCAGCCAAACCCTCAAGTTCATCGCCGATTAAGATGCCGGCCACTCTCTCTTTGCGGGTGTCGGCTAGTTCTCTGGCGATCCCTAGCAACTCAAGGCTCACCGGTTTAATCTGCTTATCCGAAATCTCAAGCCAGACCCACACGTCTCTAGCCTCAGAGGCTACTCCCGCCTTCATTTCGGGACGCGTAATCACAATTGCTCCAACTGGGCATTCGTGAGAGCAGGACCCACAAAGGTTACAGGTATCCGAGACCACTGGCACGTTATTCACCAAGGTAATGGAGTCAAAAGGACAGGTTTCGACACAAATGCCACAACCTATGCACAAAGTCTCGTCTATGGTAATCAAGTTACTCACCTTCTATCTCCATAGTTTCTAAACCCAGATTCTCCAAGCCGGGCGTTGACGCAGGCCGGGAGTTCACACGGGCTGGGGCTGAAAATAGAGTATCGCCTGTAACTGGGATAATATTTACGACATGCCTTGTTGGGTCAAGATACTAACCAGCCAGTCGCTTAGATCCTGCGGACCTCCTTGGCGGATTTGCCCTCGCCGGGAATGGTCAGGATAAAAAACCTTCCGCACTTGCGTAGGAGATCCGGCCAGCCCAACGCGTTCCTGGTAAACCATTATGTCATTCTTAGTCCAGACCGTAACGTGTGCTCGATTTGCAGCCATCCTTCCCTTTATGGTCGGCAGCCTGGGTTCGTTTATGTTCTTGGTCACAGTGACCAAGGCAGGTAGGGAAGCATGCACTTCGAGATGACCGCCTTCTTGTTCCCGCCACGCACGTATCTCGTTGCCTTCCAAGATGACACGATCGACGCTCGTCAACTGAGGAATGCCCAACCATTCCGCCAGTTCAGGACCTACTTGAGCAGTATCACCGTCTACTGCTTGTTTACCGCAGATAACTAACGCAAAAGGCTGCAATTGTCTGATAGCCGCGGCTAGTGTATAGGAGGTTGCTAAAGTGTCTGATCCCCGAAAGGCGGGGTCAGAGAGGAGAATGCCCTCGTCAGCTCCCATCGCCAGGGCGTCACGCAGGCACTCTTCTGCTGACGGCGGCCCCATAGAAATGGCGACTACTCTTCCTCCAAACTTTTCCTGCAGGTCAAGAGCGGTTTCCAGGGCATGAAGATCATAAGGGTTCATGATAGCCGGAACACCTTCGCGCAGAAGGTTGTTGGTTTGACGGTCTATTCGGATATCAGATGTGTTCGGAACTTGCTTGATACATACAATCCATTTCATCGACTTACACCCCCGCCCAACAAATTCCTAGCGATGATGTCCAGCTGGATTTGCGTGGTGCCCCCGCCGATCTCGAGAATTTTATAATCCCTGAGCGAACGCTCAAGCGGATACTCTTTCATCATTCCATTGGCGCCGTGAATCTGCACGGCATAATCGGCGTTTTTCTTCAGAGCCCGGGCCAGGAAATATTTGGCCGATGAAGCCTCGGTTGGGGCCGGGACCATACCCTGATCTATCATCCATGCTACTCGGTAGCACATAAGCCTGGCTGCGTCCAGTTCTACCTTCATTTCAGCCAGCATGTGCTGGATAGCCTGAAATTCCGCGATTGGTCGCTTGAACTGTATTCTTTCTTTGGCATACCTGATACAAGTTTGGAGGTTGTATTCCATCACTCCAAGAAAGAACGAAAAGTTGGCTCTTTCCCATTCAAGGATCTGGTGGGCTATAATCTTAAACCCTTCACCCTCGGCCCCAAGCCGGTTCTCTACGGGAATTTCGCAGTCGCTGAAGATGAGCTCTGAGGTAGGGGAACTGCGGACTCCGAGCTTATTGAGTTTCTTACCTCGGAAAAATCCAGGGAAGGAACTTTCCACTAAGAAAACGCTGATACCGCGGGGCCCCAGGTCAGGATTGGTAGAGACGAAAACCAGGCACAGGTCAGCAATCGGCCCGTTGGTGACAAATGACTTGGTGCCATTTACGATGTAATAATCACCGCGGCGGACGGCTTGGGTTCTGATACTGCCGGCATCCGACCCGGCATCCGGTTCGGTTAGGCAGAAGGCGCATATAAGGTCGCCGTTGGCAATCCGAGGCAGGTAGCGCTTCTTTTGTTCTTCGGTACCGAATTTCATAAGGGCTACCGAACCGAGAACCATACTGACTGCCCAGGATAACAAATGGCCGGCAGCAGCTCCACCGCGTCCCGCTGCTTCCAGGCACATATAAGTGTCGAGGGCCCCTAATCCGGCACCTCCATATTCGGTAGGGATTGGGAGACCGCAATAGCCGAGCGAAGCCATTTTTCGCCATATCGGCGCCGGTATGAACTCCTGCTTCTCGTCGCACTCTGCAGCAATAGGGGCAAGATAACGGCGGGAAAACTCCTCAATATCTTTCATCAAGGTCTTTTGATCAAGCGACAATGCAAAATCCATTGGTCTTACCTCCCCCACTGAAAAGAGTTAGAATAGCACGCTGGATAAACCTCTATCTTTTTCGGTTTTCCAGCTATTTAGTTAAGGAAGCCCTGTAAACCAATTTCCCATATAGTCACCTCCTTCGGGTTTTTCGGCTATTTGGTTAAGGAAGCCCCCAGATGGTATTCTCCAGGCTATAGCCGATATCCTTCTAAAATTAGGGTGCTGTCTGTGCATGCCCAACCAAGGCGTAGTTTTGTAAAGGTGCGGGCGCAAGCGATTGGTCCTAATTTTGGCTTGTTACTCCGACTAAAGCAGGCTATCATTATATCAGTGACGCCGGGAACGAACACCTGCCGTTTAGCGTTGCTTGTTCTTTCTTAGATACTCTGTTCAATCCTTTAATTTCTTTGGAGTGCGGGGTGATGGGAGTGGATTGCAGGTACCATCCGGGAGAAGAAACTTGTGAACAGTGCAAGCTGTGCTGGACACCGATATGTTTGGAGTGCCTAGATATGGCCTTGAGCGTAGGGTACAGTCAGATATGCCCTAAATGTTTGAGGGCCTTGGGAATAGAGTTTGAAGACATCATAATACCGCCAAGGGGTAGGATTTCCGATCAGTAGAGCTGGCTATGGTCAGTTTTGTAAAGGCAACCTTTTAGTATTGAGCTTTCTAAGGGGTAGAACAGAGAGAGAACTGCGTGATCAAGACGGCTGAGGGAGGGTGTACTCGATATTGGCCAAGAACATAATGGTACAGGGAACCGGCTCTTCCGTGGGCAAGAGCCTTATCGTTGCCGGTTTGTGCCGGATAATTAAGAGCGCCGGTTACAAAGTGGCTCCATTCAAAGCTCAGAACATGTCCCTGAACTCCTATATCACCGCTGAAGGGGGAGAAATGGGTCGGGCTCAGGTCGTGCAGGCCGAAGCCAGCGGGATTGAACCCTCGGTTTTGATGAACCCAATATTGATTAAACCTACCGGGGACATGAGTAGCCAGGTAATAGTTTTGGGGAAAGTTTACCGGCAGCTAGGGGCCGAAGAGTATTATAAAGTGGTTCCAGAACTAGTAGAAACGGTGAGACGAGCCTATCAAGAACTGGCAGCCCAGTACGATGTCATAGTTTTGGAGGGGGCCGGCAGCCCTGCCGAGATAAACCTCTATCACCGGGATGTGGTTAACATGGGTATGGCTCGGATGGTAGACGCCCCGGTAGTCCTGGTAGGGGATATCGAAAAAGGTGGGGTTTTTGCATCAATTTTTGGTACAGTTTCGCTGCTCCCTGAGGAAGACCGGAAACGGGTCAAGGGTTGGGTTATCAACAAATTCAGGGGATCATTACCTATACTCGAACCGGGGATAAAGGATCTGGAACGGATGATGGGCATCCCCTGCCTAGGAGTGATACCGCACGTTAAGCTTGCTCTAGATGAAGAGGACGGAGCGATAGAACTCTTGGACAACCGTACGGCTATACCGGTTTTCAGAACGGACGAGACAGGGCAAAACACGGTGGTGGCCGTCATCCGCTTGCCTCATATTTCCAATTTCACCGACTTCGATGTTTTTGCTCACCTCCCTGATACCTCTGTGGTTTATGCCAATCATCCTTCCCAGCTGGAAAACGCCGATATCGTGATCCTGCCCGGGAGTAAGAATACCATCGGTGACCTGACTTACCTTGAAAACGCCGGGTTTGTAGAGGCTATCATGAGGCATTACTGTGAAGGCGGTTTCATTATAGGGGTGTGCGGCGGTTACCAGATGCTGGGCAAAGAGATACACGATCCTCACCATACGGAGAGCCGGCAAGAGAAGATAAAAGGATTAGGACTTTTAGACATTGTGACCGTTTTTGCACCGCAGAAGACAACGGCTCAGGTGCAGGGCCATTTCTTGCCTTCCGGCTGTCCGTGGACGAAAAAACTAGCCCGGCGGCATTTCCGGGGCTACGAAATTCACATGGGGGTGAGTCATTTGGGCCCGGAAGCGAGGCCGCTATTGTGCTGTGTCAAAAACGATGGCTCTCTCTACGAAGACGGGACTTTCAGTACTGATGGCCGGGTGCTGGGGAGCTACGTGCATGGTCTTTTCGATGACCCGGTCATAGCCGCTGAGATCGTTAACCATGTCCGGCGCAGCCGCGGGTGGCAGGAGATAAGTTGCGGTAGTTTAGACTACCGGTCGGCGAAGGAACGGGAATACCAGCGATGGGCCGATATCGTGGCTGCCAGCCTGGACATGGACCGGGTTTTTGAATTGATTTTTAGACGCTGATTAACGAAAAATTTGAGTAACGGCCACAGATGCACACAGATGAGCACAGATTTGCACAGATGTTTGTTAGACGCTGATTAACGCAGAAAGACCCAGGACTGCCCTGTAGGTAAGGCGCAGACCTCTATGAAGCTAAACAGTGTTACCACTAGAGAACGAAAATGAGAGGGTGTTGGGCTGGCGAGTCATACGTTACTCGATTCGGCTAACACTCGTCTCAATTCTGAG